>JANMGN010000313.1:0-19499 GCA_031374645.1 Chitinophagales bacterium
AAGTAGGCGTTAAAATTTGGTTTATGTTATTTTGTCGTTGTGAAAAAAGTGATAAATAACTGACTATAAGGAAGTTATTTATTATTTTTTGAACAATCGACTTAAAAAAATAACATAAGCTAAATTAGCCTGAATACTTAAGTATTTATGTTATTTGGTTATTTTTACGTACCTAATTGCTACCATTATTGCGATAAATTTGTTATTTCTCCTTTTTAATTCCAATCTACGACTTTTACCATTTTTGTTATTTTTACCTTTTTTTGATGATTTAGACTAAAAAATTGTAAATTTCTTTAAATTTACTTAACTTTGGGTTTATATTTTCGTTAGGTATTTTTTTGAGAAAGCACAAATAAGTAGGCGTGTAGAAATAATTGCGATTATTTTAGCCCAACTACTTAAGTAGCGTAGTATTATTTTTTATATGCAAAAATCATTAGCAATACTATTTTTCTTTTCACTTTTGGGTAAAATTTTTGCTCAAAAACCTTTTTCCGCAGGTTCTGACAAGGCAATCACTTGTTTGGAAAAGGAGGTCGTGTTAGAAGGTGTGTTGCCTACGAGTGATTATACTTTTTCGTGGTCGAGTAAAAAAGGTTTTTCGAGTAAGCAGCTAAAACCAGCTGTTTCGGTGGCAGATACTTATTATTTGGAAGCATCTTTTGGTGCTGTACAGCTGAAAGACAGCGTTTTAGTAATAGAAAATAAAAATATACCAAAAGCAAATGCTGGGGCTAATCAGGTAATAACTTGCCTTTTTCCTGAAATTATTTTGAATATTCAAGACCCTGGCAAAGGTTTTGGAACATTCATTACTGGTCCGAATAATTTTGTATCTAATACATTGCCCATCAAGACAAAAACTACTGGAATATATGTCTTGGAAATATTCAAAGGTTATTGCAGCAGTTTTGATACAGTAATTGTTTCTGAAAATAAAACGATTAAAAAGCCTGATGCAGGTGCATCTGTACTGATTTCTTGTAAAAAACCTGCCGCAAAATTACAAGCGGTTTTCCCTGGAAAAGAAATCAATTTTGAATGGTTTTTTGACGGTAAAAAAATAAGCGAAACCTTACAACCTTTTGTAAATCAAGCAGGTATATATACATTTAAAATAAAACAAGGCGACTGTGAAAACGCTGATACCGTTTCTGTTGTAGGCGATTTTCGGAAACCAAAACTCAGCGGCGTTACCAATTATACGCTGCCTTGCAATGCGCCACATTGTGTAACCTCCGAGCTAAAATGTGAGTATCCCAAAGAAGCGACTTTTTCAAATCTTACTTTTTGTGAAAAAGGAACATTTACACTGAAAAGTAAAATCGCTGCAAATGGCTGTGAAGATGCCTTAAAAATTAACATTACACAAAACGATTCTATTCGTTTTTCTACTCAAACCACAGGAGCTTGCGCTCAATTGGCGAACGGAAGTATTACGATAGATAAAATTTGGAATGCTGCGCCACCTTGCACTTTTTCGTTAGATAATGCTGTTTTTCAAGGAGATATACATTTCAAAAATATTAAAGTAGGAAATTACACCGTCACATTAAAAGATAGTAAAGGTTGTAAAAGTAGTGCGGAAGTAGAAGTTTTAAATAAAAAAGCATTCGTGATAGATTTACCAAACGAGTTTACTTTTTGTAGTCACGATAAACCTTTGGAGATTGATGCAACCGTACAAGATTCTACGCTGGGCGAAATTTTTTATACTTGGAATGATGGCTCAAATATACCCGTGAAAAAGTTTGTAAAAAGTGAAAATGTATGGATAGAAGCACGAAGCGAGTGTTTTTATGACAAAAAAGTGATTAGTATCAAAGATGATTTTGATGAAATCCGCACAGCCAAAATGTATGTGCCAAATATCTTTAATCCTAACAGTAAAGCAATAGACAATCAAGGTTTTAAAGCGTTTTTCAAATTCCAAGTTTCTGATTATCAACTCACTATATATGACAAATTAGGTGTTATGTTGTTTCGTACCAACAATCCTAATTTTGTTTGGGATGGTACATTTTTAGAAAAAAACGTTTTGCCCAATATCTATACGTGGCAAGTTTCTGCCATGATAGATGCCTGTGGAAATCCTGTTCCTTTTCATGATTCAGGAACAGTGATGTTGATTAGAGATTAGAAAATGAAAATAAAATGAAAACATTTCAGAATTTATCGGGTATAAGCAGCTAAACAATAGTTTAGCTTTAGAGCAGCACAAAACTATGAATTTTCCAACCAATAAGAAATATATCACGTTACTTGAAGAGGGGCTTTTACAAGCGAAAGACTTGTCTCAAAAGTTTAAAACGCTTACACAACTCATTGAATATTATACTTTTACAAATATAAAAAAAGCACGTTTATATTTAGAAGAGCAGCGCAAACTTTTGACAAAAATAGAAGACGAAAATGTCTTCATTCAGTACGATGTAAATGTTGGTTTTATCGAGAATCAGCATTATAATTATTTTCTTTCCGAATCGCACTACGCAAATGCTATTGCGCAACTCGAAAAAAGCGACAATGTAGATTATCGAATAGAGGTTTATATTGATTATACTGCAACTTGTGTGAATGCTGACCGCTTAGACGATGCTGATTTTTACCTCCGAAAAGCAGGGCGTTTGCTCGAAGCCTATCCCAATCCTTTGCTCGCTGCACGGCTCATCGTGAGGCAAGGTTTTAACCTTTTGCAAAACCGCAATTATCCAAAAGCTATTTATTTTTTATTAGAAGCTGAAGATATTTTTACCCAAAATGAAGACGACCTTCGCTTCAAGGATTTTTACTTTTTGTCGCTGATTTACAGTGGTTTAGGTCACGTATATGCCGCTACAAAAGATGTGGAGCGAAGTATTGCCGCTTACTCCCAAGCCGTAAATTTATGTGAAGTTACAGGTATAAAAAGCCGTATTTCTTTTCATTATCTTAATTTAGGAAATGCGTATTTGAGTTTTGGCGATGCCGAAAATGCAGAGAATTTTTTTAGAAAAAGTATAAATACACTCGACGACAGCAGTCAAAATGCACGTGCTGGAGCTTTGGCGAATTTGGGGAAATGCCTTTTTAACAAAGAAGAATTTGATGAAGCACGCAAATTATACAAAAAAGCAAAACGTCTTTATCACTCGATGCCCGAAAACGATTATTTTAATTTTTCGGTCATAGAAACCTTTTTAGCAGAGTTATATTTGGCGATAGGGAAACAAGGGAAAGCATACAAACACTTGCGTGATGCTTATGATTTTGCTGAAAAATCGGGACATTTAGCGCAATTTGCCATCGTTTGTAAGCAAATTTCGGATTATTATGCTCAAAAAAATAACTATAAAGAAGCCTACAAATACCAACAACTACATACCAATTACACAACAGAACACAACGAAGAGCTACAAAGCCAACAAATTTTTGAGCTTCAAACGCAGTTTGCTTCTGAAAAACAAGAACAAGAAGCCAATTTGCTTCGTATGACCGCTACCCAACTCCAACACAAGGCTTTGCGGGCGCAAATGAATCCGCATTTTATGTTTAATGTCTTGAATGCGATACAAAAATATATCAATGAAGGTAATGTCATAGAGGCAAATATGTACTTGACAAAATTTGCTGACCTTATGCGTGATTCGCTCAATAACTCTGATGCAGAGGTTATTTCGCTTGAAAATGAAATAGAATTCTTAGAAAATTACTTGAATTTGAATAAAAAAATGCGTTTTAATGGCAAAATGGAATACAAAATCAATATTGACGAAGAAATAGAACAAGACATTTTTGGTGTACCGAGTATGATTATTCAGCCTTATGTAGAAAATGCCTTAGAACATGGTATTAAATCTTTGAAAAATGGTGTTGTTAATATAGAATTTACTTTGTACGATGACAATAATTTACTTTGTGTCATAGAAGACAACGGAATTGGGCGTGAAAAAGCTACTATTATCAAAGAAAAATTAGCAGAATCCAAACTCAATACAAAACATCGTTCTATGGGAACTCAGATTACCAATGAGCGTCTAAAAATTTTGCATTATACCTCAGAAATTACAGATTATGTGCGTATTATAGATTTAAAAGATGAATATAGTGGTCACGCAATCGGTACAAAAGTAGAAGTTATTATTCCAATTTCTGATGTAAAAAGGGATTGATTTGTTGTTGATTTTTGAGTACTTGATGTAGTAAAAAAGGCTTCGCAATGTGCGAAGCCTTTTTTGTTAGCAATTTTGAAATAGTTTTTTGTTTTCTCCCAAAAGCTAAAATAATTTTCTTTTGTGGTTTTAAAATAGCTCTAAAATCTGACTTATGAATTTATAAATTACTGATAATCATAATATTATGTTAAAAATATTATTATTAGCGACCTGACTTTTAGAAAATTTTGGTTTTGAGAACATTGAAAAAATATTTACATTTGTGTAATGTAATTTTCAAACCTTATTTTTTTATCAAAATTTCTAATTTTATGAAAAATTTAAAAACTGTTGCCATGAAATACGCAACAAAAGAGCAAAATAAAATATGCTCTATCTCTCTGCCAAATATAATTTTGGTCTATTTTCGCAAGCATTAAAAATATTTGTGTTTATGTTTACGATGTTTACTTTTTCTATTGCTGAGGTACAAGGGCAGCGCATTCGACAAGGATATGAATGGACTTGCGATTATCTCCCAAGCCCAGTACCATCAGAAAACGAAGCGCCACCGCCAACGCTTTGCCAAGCCGTTGGCGACTTGCAAGACATTATTGAAATTGGAGAAGGTACGCCTTTTCCTGACGCAATAACACTTGGAAAAGCTACTTTCTCTGGAAACGCTTCGGATTTAAACTTAGCAGTTGTTGGCGATTTTCATATTAATGAAGATTGGTATGCTTATAAGTGTATCTTTAAAGTATCTCCAAATGTTACTATTTTTGTAGATAATCAGGTACGCTTTACTTCCAATAATTCAAAATTTTTCTGTTGCGAAGCAATGTGGGAAGGTATCAGGGTAGGACAAGAAGCGAGTATAACCTTTAGAAGTTCATCTCATATAGAAGATGCTAAAATTGCTATTCGATTTACAAATGAAGCAAGATCCGTTAGAATTTCTGATGCTACTTTCAATAGAGATGAAATAGGTATCGAAATTACAGGTAATTTGTTTAGTAAAAATCCTCTTTATGCACCGTTAAAAACATTCTATGGCAATACATTTAACTGCACATCGAAGTTAAATAAAGGAAGTTCTTATGATTATACACGAATTGGACTTTCTGCAAGTTCTGTTCAGATACCTACATTAGGTACATATTTTGCTAATAAACCCAATATTTTTACTGGTAGAATAACGCTTGGTATTGCTTTGTTTGCAGCTGATGTAAAAGTATCAAATTGTCAATTTATAGATATTTCTACTGGTCCAACTCCTCCCAAAGCTCCCAATACTTTAGGCTTGGGTATTTGGGCACAATATGGTAATTTGAATGTTACAGGTTTAGGAATAGCAAAAAATGACGCCAAAACAGCAAAGCCGACCTTCAAAAATTGTGAAGATGGCGCTATTCGTGCTGAAACTGTGAATTTAGATATAAAAGATACTTATTTTGATTTTACCTCTATAGTGTATCCACTCAGTTCTACGGCAACACTTTCTAAGCTCAAAAATGTTGTTTCATCTACAAATAATTCGTCTGGACAAAGCATCAATATACACGATAATTTATTTAATATGTATTTTAATGGCACTGGTATATTAGTAACAAGAAGTAGTTCTTCTATTAATGAAATCAAAAATAATTATATTGAAATTAACGCTTTTCGGTCAAAGGTATTGGGCGGTGTATCTATGACTGGGATAGCAATGCAAAAAGGCTATTCTTCTAAAAATTCATCGGGAAGTATAGAAGGAAATACAATACACGACAGAGCATTTTTAGGAGAGTTGCTTACTGGGATAGTAACAAGCGGTGGTAAGAACTACAATGTAAAAAATAATTTTATTGATGGGCTACCGAGTTTATTAAATTTAGCAGCTTTTAAAGGTATCGGTATCTTATCTAATTTTTGTACAGCAAGTAGTTATACTGGAAACAAAGTATTCAACGGAGAGGCACACATACCTTTGGTATTAAATAAGGAGCCTACCACGATGGGTTTTAAATTCGTGAATACAAGCATAACAACTGACGGAATTGGTTCTTTGTCAGTTTGTGGCAACTATAGTTCTATCAATAAAAACGGTTTTTTATTTGAAGGGAATAATAATGCTACTATTTTTTCTCACAATCAAATGCAAGACCTCAATGGTTTACATCTCTTGCAAAATATGGGAGACCCCGTTATTGGGTATCAGTGGTTTAAAGATCAGTTCCGTAAAAATTTCTGGCTGACCTCTATACAATTGCAATCTTGGGGCGATAAAGATGCAAGAATAAAAACTGGTAATCCCACTTCATCACAATTTTTCACTAATGATAAAAAACAAAAACAAGTTGGTAGCATATTCCAACGAGAATATCCATTAGGAGGTATTGAAGTTCCCAAAGCTATAAATCCAGCCACAAACATACCCTACACTCCTGACGATTGGTTTAATTACAATCCCTCTATTTTAAAAGAAGATAAAGGTTGCGATGGTTTTGTAGATAGTAAACCAAGTGACAGCTGGACACCTCTACTAGAAGACATCGTACAAGGCAAATACAATAACCAATTCCCTGTTTTAAAATGGGAGGCTGAACGATACTTGTATAGGGCTGTACAAAACCAACCAGCAATGATAGAAGTAAACACCAAGGCTCAAAGTTTTTATAAAAAGCTTTCTCTTTCTAATATTCCATTATTCAACGAAATACAAGACGAAAAAGATAATTTATTCTACGACGAAAACTTAGATTATGAAATAACAGAATTACGCAATACGGAGCGCAATGTTTGGGAGCATTTCATGATACTTTCAGAAACTTATAACGAAGCGTTTGGAGAAAGCGAATGGAATGAAAAAGCAAACAACGAAGCAAAACAAATCAGTACGCAACTATCAAACATCGAAACAGCATTGAAAGCAAAAATCGAAGAAAGAGCCACGCTGATAGTAGCCAAAACAAAAGATTTGATGGCTAAAAATGATAAAATTACGCCTGCTACTCGTCATGAGGAGGCTGCAAAACAAATTAATGCACTATGGCTAAAAGCAATAATTCAAGAAGGTGATTTAAACGAAGAAGACTTAAATACAATTAGAACATGGGTATCTGAGTGTTTCAACGAAATAGGTACTGCCAAATATCAAGGTATCGAAATGTTGCCAGAATGTGAGCAAGAACCTTATTGGTACTCTCCTTGCGAGCAAGGTACTTTAGATAGGATAACAAAAAAACAGAATTTTGTCGTATCTCCCAACCCTGCAAATGATTATTTGAAAGTGCAATTAGAAGATGTAGAAAAAATTGATAAATTAGTTTTAAGTGATGTATCGGGAAAAATTTTGAGTACCATCACAAATGGTTTCCAATCGCAGTTCAGTATTGACGTAAGTTCTTATCAAAATGGTTTATACTTACTATCGGTATATGATAAAAATAACAATGTAAACACATATAAAATTTCTATTGCTCACTAATTAAAACGCAGCCGTTAGGGTACTAATTTTACCCTAACGGCTCTTTGTATAATATGAAAAAAATAACTATCATACTAACATTATTTTTTTGTTTAGCTAATTTCAGTAGCCAATCTCAAAATTTATATGACAATCAATGGATTGTTGGGATTAATAATAGAATTGTCATTATAGATTGGAAAAAAGATAGTATTTACAAAGGTGCTGCAAAAGCACCTGCCTATATGAGAGTCTCTCTAAGTAATGCAAACGATGCACAAGGGAATTTTTTGTACTATACACAAGGATGTGCGATTCTTGGTAAAAATTATCAAGTAATTCCGAATGGTACACAAATAAACCCAGGAGAGATACATCAACAAGCCTGTGGCGGTGGCGGCAGCGGCTCATTAGGAGGTTACGTAGCAGAAAATTCAGGTATTTTTTTACCAAAGCCGTCAGATTCTACATTTCAATATTTATTTCATACTGCCATGTTTGATAAATATGCAAATGGGATTTCTTTCCCTCCCTATAAGTTTTACTATACTGAAATAGACACAAAAAAAGGGAATTATGGAACGGTAACAAAAAAAAATGTACTACTGGTAGAAGATACCCTAAGCGATATAGGTGTTCTTACTTGCAAACACGCAAACGGAAAAGATTGGTGGATAATAGTACCTGAGTTTGATACAGATGGTTATTATACTGCTCTTTTCACTTCAAAAGGAGTGGAGTATGTAGGGCATCAGGTGTTTAAGGCAAAAAGAGATAGAGGTCCCGTAGATAGACGTGGACAAGCTATTTTTTCTCCCGATGGATCAAAATATGTACGCTCCGACCCTGTACATGGTACTTACATCTATGATTTTGATAGGTGTACAGGGAAATTATCAAACCTTGTATTTATAGATACACTTGGTTTTTATGCTTGTAGCGGTGTCTGCATTTCTCCTAATTCGAGGTATTTATACCTTTCCAATAGAGATGTATTGCATCAATTTGATTTATTTGCACCAGATATTGAAAAAAGTAAGGTCAAAATTGCAGATTATGACGGTTTTGTAACATGGTTTGATACCCAAGCATCTTTTTATAAAATGGCATTGGCGCCGAACGGTAAAATATATATGGGTACTACCAATTCAACTGATGTGATGCATATTATTCATAATCCTGACGAAAAAGGACTGTTGTGTAATTTTAAACAACATGATTTGGCATTACCAGATATATATGATGTTTCTTTGCCCAATTTTCCCAACTTCCGCTTAGGGGCGAAAAAAGGTGCAATTTGTCCGCCACTTGTAGCAGTCTCGGACACCAAAACGCCTATTTTTACTGCAAAATTATTTCCGAATCCTACAAAAGAAAAAGTAGTATTAACTTGGGGTACTTACTTAGAGCAAGAAGCAGCTTGGGAGCTTTATAATCAATATGGGCAATTGGTACTTAGCCACCAAGTTACATTATCAACACAAGAGGCAGTCATAGATATTTCAGACATAGAAAATGGTGTTTATTTTTGGAAACTAAACATCAAGGAAAAAATAGGGCAGAGTGGGAAATTAGTTATTTTAAAGTAGTGCGTTATTGGTAAATAATTCTACTACTATCATTCAAAAAGGGAGGAGTTTCAGACTCCTCTCTTTTTACAAATATACAATAAATATGAAAAAATTAATTTGTATGGTTTGCTTATGTACGATAACATTTTTGTCGTCAGGGCAAGTCAAATGGAAAAAAGTAAAATTGTATGAGGTACAAAGTATTGATAATCAAAAATCTAAAAGCAAATATGAATCTTTTCTCATGCACAAAGTAAGTGGAGAAGTCGGACAATATAGAAGTTTAGATACCTTTTACAATAAACCTAATGGGTATAACGGAAGTATTAAAAATGTAGTAAATGTATATAATAGTGATAATAAGTTGAGTGAATTTGTATGGAGAGACACCTCTTTCGACGAAACAGGATTTAAAGATGTTTCTTCGAGTAAAGTACTTTTTTACTACAATTCGAAGCAAAAAGGACAAGCAAAATTTTATTTTATAGATGAAAAAGGCGGTAATGCTTTTCAACTAATTAGTAAAGATAGTTTTTTTTATAATAACCAAGATAAAATTACTGATGAAATTTCTTATACAAAAAATATAGATTCCATTGATTATATTAGTGATTTTATAAAATATGGATACGATTCAAACAATTGTCTAAATTATGAAGAAACTACTTATTTAGACGAAGTTGGAGATATTTTATCGTCTTCAAGAAATAGTTTTATAAATGATGCTTCCTGCAATTCTACCTATCGCAAACGTACAAATTACAATAAAATTCTAAATAAATATGAGATAGAAGTAGAATATTTTACCAAAATAAATTATAATAGTAATTATACAGAATTTTTTACATTCATCAAAAAAAACTTTATAGAAGATGGTATGTGTCAATTCCCTGATTCTTTTATAATTCGTAATGATAAAAAAGGACGGCTAATAAAAGAGTGGCAATGGTGTGATGCTAATCATGTACAATTTCAATATGGCTTTGATGCGGAAGACAAGATAAACTTAAGAGGCTTTAAAGTACAAAATACAGCAACAAAAGAATGGAGTGGTTATATAGAATACTATAAATACGATAATAAAAGTAATTTTATAAAAACCATTTGGATGCCGTATAATAAACAAGGTAGCTCAGATTCTTCTAAATTGAAAATCTATACCAATACGTTTAAATACGATAATAATGAAATATTACTACAAGAGAATTATGTCATAAAACTTGATTATAATGAAAATTTAAAATATGATGAATTTAAATATTTAGAACGATATTGTGAAAATTCTCCTAAAAAAATACGGGTTGAAACAAACGAAAAGTATAATAATTCATCTTATAATACTGTTAGCAATTATAGTTATGAATATTTTGATTTACCTTGTTCAACTGATACAGAAAATTTAGAAACAGACAATGGAAAAATTGTATTATACCCCAATCCAGCACAAGAAGAAATCAATGTTGATTTATTTGGGTATGTAAATCGTTATAAATCAGGCGTATGGGAGTTATACGATATACAAGGGCAGCGAGTAGCATTTTATCCGATTTTTGAAAACAAAAGTGAATACCGCTATGATATTGCTCCACTGAACAATGGCATGTATTTCTGGCGTGTCATTTTTGATGGAAAAATAGGACAAAGCGGGAAATTAGTTATTTTGAAGTAAATAAATAATCGTGCTACAAAAAAGGCTTCGCAATTTGCGAAGCCTTTTTTATTCTAATATTTTATTTTTGTACTACAATTTTCTTCGTTATTACTTTATCTTCGTGACTAAAACGGAGAAAATAAATACCATTTTCGAGATTAGTTGTTTCTAAAAAAAACGAGTTATTATCTTGCTCTATATCAAATTTATCTGCTTGAATTGTTTTTCCAGTAAGGTCAAACATCGTATAATTAAGCGATATATTTTTATCCGTAGAAATACTTATTTTAGCATATTCTTGTACAGGATTTGGCGCAATATTTACATCAAAACCATTGGCAATATCTTGATTATCAGCACTTTCTTTATTATTTGATTTGTAAACATTACTAGTCGTTTCTATTTTTAATTCGTAGCAATTTTGTGTGCTGAATACACTATTTTTACTAAATATTTGGATAAAAAAGCTGCCTACTTTTCCATTGTTCCATTTTAGTGATTTAGCCGATATGCTGCTACTTGTTCCTTCCGAAATCAAAACCGCATTGCTATCATACAAACGGATTTGGTATTCCGCAGGAATATTAGAAAGCGTCAGTCTGATGTAACGTTGCGCTGTGGTATTAGCAAACTTAAACCAATCATTATCCCCAATACTTCCGATATTAGCAGCAATAGTAGAATTGGGCAATATGACTTTTGCAGTCAATAATGCGTTGTTATTCTCGTATTTATCCGAACAACTCGCTACATTACTCAGCGTAGCAAAACTCTTTTGTGTCGAAAAATTACTCGTAGAATTTATGCCACAAACAGCCGCAACCTGTACATCATAAGGTGTAAGCGCAGTCAAGTTTATCATATTATAAGTCGTCCCGAAAACTGTTCCGATAATAGTCCATGTCGTAGCATTTGATTTTCTATATTGCAGCTTATAAGAAACCGCACCAGCCGTAGCCGTCCAATTTACCGCAGCAGCGTTAGCGGTTATTGCGCTTATCCCGACATTTGTAGGGATATTTCCACAAGCAATTGTTTTCGTAGCAAACTCCAATATCTGGCTATTTATCCCTATTCCTCCGTTGCAAAGTGCAGCAATTTTTACTTCATAATTAACTCCTGACAACAAACCACTCAATAAAAAACTATTCGTAGCACTATCGTTACTCGACCAAATACTTGCATTTTTTGCTCTATAAAAAACCCTATACGAAGTTGCGCCCGAAACGGTTGTCCAAACAATATTTGCAGTAGTCGTAGTAATTGTATTGACAGCTACACTCGTTGGCGTACCGCAGTTTTGTACCACCGCAGCAGTCGTAAAAGTACCCGTAAGCGGCACAGCAGTAACCGTTCCGCAAGCTGACAAGATTTGCACTTCATAAACCGTTGATGGCAGCAAATTTTGTATGTTTTGACCAGCAGAATTTGGAAGAATAGAAGTCCAAGTTGTAGTTCCTTGTTTTCTATATTTCAGAGCAGTCAATGTCACTGTACTGGCTTGTGACCACGAAATCGAAGCGGAATTGCTCGTAATACTCGAAAAAATAAGATTACTCGGCGTAGGGCAAGGCAAAACCAAGGTAGTAAAAGTAGAAAGCGTACTCGAAAGTCCAGATACTCCACCACATTTTGCTTGCACCTGAAACTGATAAGCAGTAGCAGACTGTAATCCACTGATTAACAGCGTATTAGAAACAGAGGATGTTTTTGTCCAAGTAGTAGCACTTGCTGTTTTATAAGAAATATCATAAGAATTTGCACCACTAACCGCTACCCAAGATACACTCGCCGTAGTAGGCGTAATCGTATTCAGCTTCAAACCAATAGGCGTTCCGCAAGAAACAGTTTGTGTCAAAGGCTGACAAGCATCAGAATACAAAAGGCTATTTCGGAAACCATTTGGAGCAAAAACAGCCTGCATACGTGCATTTTGTCCAATCGTAAACATACTCATACAAGCATCATCTGTATAATCCATATAATTCATAGGCATTTCGGAAGCCGAAGAGCAAGTATTGTACTTCGGATACTTAGGACAACCTGTGTTTGCATCTGAGTGTACGGGCGTATCAGCCACCTCATCATCGCCACAAATAGAATCGCCCCAAATGTGATCCAAATTGAGCCAATGTCCTACTTCGTGCGTCGCAGTTCTACCCAAATGATAAGGCGAACTCACTACTCCCGTCGTTCCAAAATAACGGTAATCTATAATAATACCATCATTTTGAGCAGGAGCGCCAGGATAAGGAGCGTAACCTAAAATCCCTCCGCCAATACTACATACATATATATTGAGGTATTTATCAGGATTCCAAGTTGCAAAACCACCTTTATTAGGTAATTTTACGTCATCAGCTGTTCCCCAACTTGCTGTACGGTTTGATTGAAGCCTATTGATACCCGTTGTTACCTTGTTTTCGGGTGTTCTTTTTGCCAAACAAAAATTAATATTGCAATTGGCAGTAATAGATTTGAGTGCGGCAGGAATATTCGCTGCATTGCTATTTTGAAGATTGAAGTCCTTGTTGAGTGCGTCTATTTGCGAAAGAACTTGTGCTTCAGATATGTTTTCGACGGGAAAATTTGTACGCCAAACGATATGTACTACCACTGGAATTGTGACAGTCATTCGGGCTGTATTATTTTCATAAATAAATGCTTTTGTTTGAGTTTCTATTGCTTTTCTCGCTTTTGCATATTCCAAATTGTGTTCTAATTGTTCTTTGTGAAAAAGAAATGATCCACAATTGCGTTGCGCAAAAAGAGATATTGAAGTAAAAAAAAGAATTATTGGAAATCCAATTGTTGCGTAGTATTTGTTCATTATTTTCTTAAAAACGTATCAATTACAAGATTTATTAAGAAAAATGTGATTATAAAAAGAAAAAATTTACGTTTTTATTGTCTAAATTTTTTTTGAATAATATTCTTTTAGTCAAATTTTGTAATATTTAAAATCAAATTTATATTTCACATTTAAACTTGCTGTCAAGATAAATTTTTTGAAGAACAAATGTAGGGTAGTTGTTTTAAATGTGTGACATGGAAATGAATATTTTATCCGTAATACAATTTTCAAGTTAAATGGAGATAGAAAAATTAATCAAAAGCGCATCATAGAAAAAATTAATGTAGAGTTACAAGGATAATCATAGATATAAATATTTTTGTTCTAGCAATATAAATTTTCTCAATCATTTTGCTGATGGATTATATGAAGGAAAGTATGAAAATAAAAAAGGCATTAATCAGTTCTGATTAATGCCTTTTTTATTTTGGTGGATTTTAGATTTACTATCCTAAAATGTAATCTTGATTTTTTTTCATTGTCGAAATTATTGTGTTTAAATATATAAACGTTTTATGAACCTTTTTTGTTACTCAAATTAAGTTAAATTTAATCAATTAATATTCAAATCTTTCCCAAATACAAAACTTCCTCGTTTAATCTGGTTTTTGTCTGTATAATTTTGAACAAAAACATCGCTCAGTCCTGTTAGCCCATGCCTCAATGTAATTTGTAATTGAATAAGTTTATATTCATCTTGTAAGATTTCACTCAAGTCACTCTTACATTTAATTCTGTATGCAAATGATGCTTCATTATGTTTTTTAGAAAATATACGATGAAGGAAATTCGGATAAGCATCAAAATTAGTTATTCTGTCTACAGGTAAATCTATCTTGATTAGACGAGTATTAAATCCAATATTCGCACCATCTTTGATAGAGATTTTCTGCAATTGATACAATTCTGCATACACATCAAAAGCTTTAAAAAAAGAATGATTTACAAATTTAAAGAGGTACAAGTCCATGCCATCCTCACCTTTTTCTTTTGCAATATCCATACTTATTTTTATGGATGGTCGCATAAATATTAGAATGGAAAATAAAAACAAAAATGAAGCGATAATACTGCAAGAAATATTAATAATAATAGGGTGATTACTAATAAATGTACAAATTTTTAGCAAAAATAAGGTAAAAATTCAAAATAGCAAAAAAATAGTAAATATTTTTTATTATAGTACAAAAATAAAAGATGGCTACCTAATATTAATATACAAAATCAAAATTTACATATTTATTAAAAAAAATATCGAAGCATACCGCTACGAGATTTCTCCCTATTGCTTCGTAGATTGCCACCTCAACAATTGCCATTTATTTTTTCGCCTTTCGTATATGGCTGTAAAAATCAAATTGGTTACAAAGGGACTTCCTGAATAAAGTCCTTTTACCAATACTTTTCCATTGATAATTTGTATTTTTTTTCGCTCCAAAACACTTGGTTCGCCTTGATAATCAAAGGACTGATATACTATTTTTTTATTTAAAATAGCCTGAATATGTTGCTCCTTATTTTCTATCAAACCATTGGAATGTATATAATACAAATCATTGGAAATCAAGTCATTAAGCAAAATACTATCTTGTTTTACTGTTGCTTCAAAACGTTTTTTTTGCAGCTCTAAAATGCCTTGACTTTGCACATTTTTTAAGAAAAAAGATAAAAAAACAAGTGTAAAGAAATATTTATTTACAAAAATCATAATTTTGTGTTTTAATCAAAGTTGGCTTTGCTGTAAGTGTCCCTAACGAGCCAATATTTGCGAGCTAAATAAAATTACCCAATATTAGCTTTTAATTTTTCCTAAACCCTTTGCTAATATCCAGACAAAATGAAACATAACAATCATTATAGCGACTAAATAAATCAGATACAACGGATAATCGGGTAAACCGAGCGCATCAAAAGAAGAAATTTTTTCATTTACAAACATATAATTACTACCGAGCCAAGCATTAAAAAAGTGCATTGCGCCAGCCAAAACGATTGTTATTAGCATCGTTTTATAGATGTTTTTGTAAGGAATATCAAAATTATCAATGAAAAGTTGGTAAACTGGACCAGCAATCAGAAACAAATGCCAAACAAAAAATGGCACAAAATACCAATCCATAAATTGTAAATTAGGCGTAAGCATCGCCATAATTCCGCCTACGAAGCCCCAAAAATAACCCAACTCAAATGCAGTTTTCGAGTGTGTATGCAGCGCAAAGATAATCGTAATGGCTGAAAAGTCGCACAAGTGCAAAGGCAAATTGTATTGCACAGACCATTCCTTGGCAACGATTTTACTTGCTATCAAAGCTATTTCTATCAATAGAAAAACAACGGTAAATATCCAAACATCTCTACGACGATTGGCGATATTTTGTTTATTTTTTGCATAAAAAATGATCAATATCATGCTTATTACAGCACCTATCAAGGCTAAAATATGCCAAAGACCAAAGAGTTGAAAAGGTATTTTCATTGTAAAAAAGATTTATTACAACATGTATTAAATAATCGTAATTTCTAAAGTAGATTTTACCGTTATGTCGTCACTTTTTTTCTTGAAAAAAAAGTAACCAAAAAATTCAAGACTGTACCTCAATTCCACGATTTTTGGTTCTAAAAACAGCTAAAAAAATGCTTTTGTTCTGAAACTCGCTGCGCTCAAACAACAGCCCAAAAGCATTTTTTTGCCTACGGCACGCTATTTTCAGACCCAAAAATCGGAATTGAGCTAAGGTCGAACCGAAGCTGCAAACTCTTGATTGTCTAATACACAATATATTTATTGACTACTTTTCAAAAAACTATTTATAATCGTATGAACTTGTGCGGCTTGTTCTAAAAAAACATAGTGTCCACTATTTTTCAAAACGACCAAACCAGCGTCAGGAATTAATTTTTCCATAATTTTGGCATCTTTTACAGGCGTTGCGGTGTCATTTTCGCCATAAATAAGCAAAGTTGATGCTTTTATAGAAGGCATAAAATCACGTAAATCTTCATTGACGACTTTGCTCAGAGTTCCTCGCATCACTTCTGACGCTTGCTGATAATCAGAAGAACCTGCACTTTTGCGACGTTCTTCTATCAAATCTTTGCCAAACCACTGATAAATTCCTGGCAACGAAGCAAACATTTTCATCGCTTTGAAAGAATAGACCTTTATATAGTATTGCAGCGAGCGTGTCGGTTTTATACCTGCGCTTCCTATCAAAATCATTTTTTTTACTGCCGTATCTTTTGCAGTCCGAATCGCAATACGACCACCAAAAGAGTGACCTATCAAAATAGGATTTTCGATTTTATTTATTTTCAAAAATAACTTAAACCATTTTTCGTAATCAGCTGTTCCCCAAGCCGAAGGCGGTTCTTGGCTTTTGCCAAAACCAGGAAAATCTATGTTATATACTTTAAAATTAGGTGTAAGAAAAGCCTCTAATTGTCCAAAAGTCTTTATTTCGCAGCCCCAACCGTGCATCAAAACAATAGGATAACCTTCGCCCGATATTTTATAATTTGATAGTACGCCTTCTATATTTACTTGTTGTTCCATATTTATATTAATTTTAGTGCGAAAATAAAAAACAATATGTGGCTTTGTAGCTTTTTGTAAAATTTTTTCAAAAAAAAAATTATAAATCCTTGTTTTTTATAAAGCAAAAATATAATTTTATCTTTTAATATGTAAATCAAATAATTATATATAAACAATTATAGTTTTTTGTCGTTTAAAAAAATGATGTAAAATGAATGTTATCTTGTCCAATTTTTATTTGGGTACACTAAAACTAAAACAATGGGAGTACAAAAAGTAGGCGTTTTGAAACAAAGCCAAATGCAAAATTTCGTAAGTCATTTGCTACAAGATGTAAAAGCATTGGAATATATGCTGGATAATGATTGGTTTGAGACCGATACGATTCGTATTGGTGCGGAGCAAGAAATGTGTTTGATAAATAACAAAAATTACAAACCTGCTTCTATTAATATGGACGTGTTGGCAAAAATGCCCGAACACGATTGGTGCGTAACGGAATTGGCTCGTTTTAATCTGGAAACAAACCTTGCACCACAGGTTTTTCATGGAGAGGCATTGAGTTTGATGGAAGCCGAAATTCTCAATAATTTGGGTATTATTCAAGGACATCTCAACGAGTTTGATGCAAGGATTATCCTCACTGGTATTTTGCCTACTTTGCGAAAAGCGGATTTGGAACTCCATAATCTTACGCCAAAAGACCGCTACTTTGCCTTGGTGGAAGCTATAAAAAGTAATTTGCAAAAATCATCTATTGAGTTTAAACTCGATGGAATTGATGAGTTGCTGATTACACACGATTCGGCTCTTTTGGAGGCTTGTAATACCTCTTTTCAAGTGCATCTGCAGGTTACACCGCAAAATTTTGCGCAAATGTACAATATTGCACAAACACTGGCTGCTCCTGTGATTGCTATTGCAGCCAATTCGCCTTTGGTTTTTGGTAAAAGATTATGGCACGAATCCCGTATTGCGCTTTTCCAACAAGCCTTAGATACTCGGGCAAGCGCAGAACACATGAGAGAGCGCAGCCCTCGGGTGCATTTTGGAAAAGGCTGGCTCAAAAAATCTATTATGGAGATTTACAAAGAAGATATTTCTCGTTTTAGAGTTTTGATGGGCGGCGATATTGATGAAAATTCACTCGAAATATTAGAAACTGGCGTTACGCCAAAGTTACGTGCTTTGCAAGTACACAACTCTACGGTTTATCGTTGGAATCGCCCTTGTTATGGTATTTCTCCGAATGGAAAACCACATTTACGTATAGAAAATCGTGTTTTACCTGCTGGACCAACCGTTGTTGATGAGATGGCAAATGCTGCTTTTTGGCTCGGTGCGATGGTCGGTATGGCGGACGAATATGGCGATATTACCAAACTATTGAGCTACGAAGACATAAGAGATAATTTTGATAAATCTGCAAAATTTGGTATAGATACTAAATTTAACTGGATAAAAGACCAAAAAATCGCTGCAACTGACTTGGTAAAAGAAGAATTATTGCCTTTGGCGAAAGCTGGTTTGAAAAAACAAGGCATCAATCAGGCGGATATTGATCGTTACATGGATATTATACAAGGTCGTGCCGAAAAACACATGAATGGCGCACGTTGGATGTTGCGTACGTTTACGAAACTTAAAGCAGAAACGACTGCCGACGAAGCACTTACGGTAATGACTGCCGCAATGGTTAAAAATCAAAATGAATCTAAACCTGTTCACACTTGGGAAATGCCTACACTCGACGAATTACAAGAATACCGTCCTTCTACGATGAAAGTAGAGGAATTTATGGAAACTGACCTTTTTACAGTCCAAAAAGATGATATTATTTCGTTAGTTCTGGGGGAGTTGAGAGCCCGAGTTGTTAGAAAGTGTGCAACGAAATATTTTCTTCTCAACTCAACTATGTTTCTGCAACCATTCCAACAGCTCGACGAATTCGAACTGTGGCAATGATACTACTACTAACTCACATTGTTGCAACGGCGGGGTGATTACCACTCAGAGCAAACAATGCTGTGAACACTATTGACCTATGCACACATATTCAGGTACCTATCCACAATTTCTCTCATAATTTTGTGAGGACGATATGTTTCCTTCAGCACTTACCTTGATAAGTGCCTAAGGAAACATGAAGGAAAATGTGCTTACTCTCGAAACTTATCCAGGATTGTCGAATGAGTTCAACACTTCCGATTTGGTCTTGTTATGCTTCTCAAGAATGGTGTATCTACCCTTTCTACTATTGTTCATACCTATTATTAACTCCAATGGCGTAAGGATTTTTCC
>JANMGN010000315.1:0-2154 GCA_031374645.1 Chitinophagales bacterium
AAGTAGGCGTTAAAATTTGGTTTATGTTATTTTGTCGTTGTGAAAAAAGTGATAAATAACTGACTATAAGGAAGTTATTTATTATTTTTTGAACAATCGACTTAAAAAAATAACATAAGCTAAATTAGCCTGAATACTTAAATAAAGATATTTGACGACAAATAAGCCAAGCAGGAGCTTGGCTTTACTTTAACATCTTTCCAGAATCACAGCGTAGCCCTGCCCTACTCCGATACACATCGTAGCCAACGCATAACGTTTTTGCTGTTTTTGAAGTTCGAGCGCAGCACTATATGTGATGCGTGCGCCAGACATTCCCAACGGATGCCCGAGTGCAATTGCACCACCATTTATATTGATACGAGGGTCGTTATCCGCCATTCCTAAGGCTCGGATACACGCCAAAGACTGCGCTGCAAACGCTTCATTTAGCTCTATAATATCCATATCTGCTAAGGTCAAACCTGCTTTTTCGAGTGCTTTTTGGGTTGCCACAACAGGACCAATTCCCATAATTCGTGGCTCGCAACCTATCACTGCCGAAGCTACAATTCTTGCTTTTGGTGTCAAATTATATGTTTTCACGCCTTGCTCCGAAGCCAGATAAACGGCTGCTGCACCGTCATTTAAGCCAGAAGAATTACCCGCTGTTACACTTCCGTCTTTTTTAAAAGACGCTTTTAAAGTTGCTAATTTTTCGGTCGTCGTATTGGCTTTTACAAACTCGTCTTTGTCAAAAAAAGTCTGCTCTTTTCCACGAATTAGTGGTAACGGCACAGGCATAATTTCTTCTAAAAATCGCCCACTTTGCTGTGCTTTTGCTGCTTTTTGCTGCGAATTATAAGCAAAAAAATCTTGATCTTCACGGCTAATATGGTACATTTCTACGAGATTTTCAGCTGTTTTTCCCATAGCTTCTGTGCCATACAGCGCATCGAGTTTGGCATTTATAAAACGCCAGCCAAAACTCGTATCAAACATTTGAGCGTCAGTACCAAAAGGTTTTGCGGATTTTGAAATCACATAAGGCGCACGTGTCATATTTTCTACGCCACCTGCTATGAGAATATCGCCATCGCCAGCCGTAATCGCTCGTGCAGCTTGCACTATTGCAGACATTCCCGAAGCACACAGACGATTGGTCGTTTCTCCAGGCACAGTCGCTGGAATCCCTGCCAACAACAAAGACATACGAGCCACATTTCGGTTGTCTTCGCCAGCTTGATTTACACAACCTAAAATCACGTCCGCAATAGCACTCGGAGGAATATTTGGATTTCTTTTTAGCAATTCCGATAGCACGTGTGCCGCCATATCGTCCGCACGAACAGTCGCCAATGTACCTCCAAAACTCCCAATTGGCGTACGAATACCGTCTATAATATAAGCCTGCTTTTCCATTTTATTTATTTTAATCGTTTGATTATCAACATTTTAAATTTATTAACGCTAATCAATCCTTCACACTTATCTCAAATTTACTCAAACACGCACCTTCGTAATGCTTTGGCAAACCTTCCGATTTGGTCAGTGTGACTAATCCTAAAAACTCGAAACCGCACTTGGTGTAATAATCAATCAGCTTTTCGTTATCGCCCCAAGTATCCATTCGGATAAAAGGTTTTTCGTTTTCTTTACAAAATATTTTTGCCCATTCTATGATATTTTTCACATAAAATCGACCTTTAAAATCAGGATGTGATACGATACGATGAATATAAATAGCATCATTTTGGTCTTTTTCGCCCCAAATCAATACGTCATTAAAGGTTATAGAGAAAATACAAGCCAATTTTTCGCCTTCTAATATTTTAAAAACACGTTTTTCAGCAATTTCTTTTTCTATCAAACTAACATCAAAACCTTGCCAATGTTTGTAAAATTTTGTTTTCTGAAATGCTACTGCAAAATCGTACATTTCAAAAATAGCGTCAATATCTTGTATAGTTGCGTTTTGAATAGTCATATAGATTAGAATTTTAAAAGATGAACGATTAATTTATCATTATTTTATGCCCTAAAATAAACCCTTTTTACCCTATCGCTCACATTTGTAAGTACCTCATAAGCAATGGTTTGTGTTGCTTCCGCAAGCGTTTCGACCCTTGGAAAATCGCCAAAAATCACGACCTCGTCGCCCTCATTAACATTTGT
>JANMGN010000117.1:0-4275 GCA_031374645.1 Chitinophagales bacterium
TTTATTTTTATTTTATTTCTACCTCACGGGTTTGCGAAACTCGTGAGGTATGAATAAAAATAAATAAGCAAGATAAGGATAGGTAAAGTAAAGTATTTAGGTGGTTTTTTCATTGTTTACATTAAATTTAATTTACTCATAAAAATATTCCATCAGGACGTTTAAGATTAATGACAGATAATTTAAAGCCTTGTTCATAATCATAAATTTCATTTGGACTAGTAATATAAATTATTTTAAAGCCATCAAAAATGCCTTTATCCCAATTTCCTAATGCTTGTATGTCCTCTACTTGTTTTTCATACACTGAAAACATAAATTTAGACAATAAACCGTTAACTTGCTTCAATTCTATTTTATTTTTGATAAAATCGCCTAATTTCGCCTTACTCTTTACAATAATTTCATAATATTTATCCCAAACATCAGTACCAGAAATATTAGCATCTTCATCAGGTGAAATATTCAATTTTGCTAATAAAGCTTTATCTTGATTGTCAAAATGAGCAAAAGGAATATCCAATGGAATAAAAACAGAAGTATTAGCTTCGTCAATTAGTTTAAATTTTTGATGAATTTCCATAAATTTAAACTTTCTAAAATGCTCTAAGTACTCTAACAAATTATCTACTTTATTGTCGTCTTTATTGTTTTTATTCACAAAATCTTTTACTTTTTTGTATAGCAATTCAAAATCTTTTCCTTTCAGAATATATTCATAATCAGTATTTTCTAATTTCATTTTATACCGTAAATCACTGCCATAAATGGATTTTTCATTGTCAAAATCAAAAATATAAACCTTACTATTTTGCTTAGAAGCATTGCGATTGACCCGACCAGCCAACTGCTCGTCACTATCAACCAAAGAAGTATCTTTAAAACCTAAATCCATATCAATATTTACACCCGCCTCTATGACTTGTGTAGAAACCAAAATCACTTTATTATCAACATTTTCTTTGATATTTCTGATAATTTGCTGTCTTCGAGTTTCCAAGATTTCGCCTGAAATGATATATTTTTGATAATCCAAAAAACGCTCATCTTTTTCTAAACTTTGTAAAAACTCACTCGCTGATTTCTTTTTGATAAATTCAATGATTACACGTACTTTTTCATTGTTATTATTGGCGTATTCTTCGCTTTTTTCTAACATAAAATCACGCAATTTTTCAAGGTAAATTTCCCTATCTATTTGCTTTAAATCTTCTCTGTTTTTCAATTCAAAATCAAAATGAACACGACCTGCAAAATTAGGGTTGGTAAAAAATTCCTTTTTACTTGTTACCAATTTTTTGATTTTCCCTTTCATACTTTCATCGGGTAACAAATCATCTAAATGTGGCAAAGTCGCTGACATCATAATAACTTTAAAATTGAAATATCTTGCATATTCATGTAAAAGCAAAATCACTTTATCCCAATGCTGAGGATTATAGGCTTGTAATTCGTCAATAATGATTACAGAATTGCTCAAACGATGTAAAACATAGTTTGTTTCTTTGCCATTTCCTTTCAAAATATCAAAGAAACGAATGTGAGAAAGCAAAGTAATCGGATAATGAATAAATAAATTATCAATAAAATTCAGTTTTTCATTGCCATACTCGCCTTCTTTTTCTGTTTTTGCATCTTTTTTTTGATGAAAACCAGATTTTGAATGTAACTGTATGATTTCATCTTCTTTCAATCCCAGCATATCAATAATGCCTTGATAGGTTTGAGTAATCAAAGTATTGAAAGGAAAAACATAAGTAATTTTATTCAAATTTTCATTTTCTTTCAATAATTCCAAGGCAACCGCCATAGACATATTTGTTTTTCCTGCGCCCGTAGGTGCTTCCAAATAAAACAAATTAGCATTCAGATTTTGACGTACATTATCTAATACTTCGGCAGACAATTTTTGGCGCAAAAAATTCAAATTATCTTTATTTCTGTCTTGTAAATCACTGAAATTCAAATTTTTATAAAATTCAAACCTATCTTTTAAATCCTTGTTGTATTTTTCTTCTTCCTTTTTTGCATAAGTGCTTTCCCAAAAATCTTTATACCATCTTGTTTTACGTTCTTTTGTAGCAATTCCAAAATCTGTAATTGGCAAACCATTCATAAAATCGCCCGTCGCTAAATAATCAGAAGCGGTCAAAAGCGAAAAATTGAGTTTGAGTAAAGCGAATATTGGAAAGTAACTTTTGGGTTTATAAAAGTGTGAAATTTGCTCTTTCCAATCGTCATAAATCTCAATCAAACTATCATCAGAAACAGGTATTTTTACCTTTTCTAAAAATTTGTGTATTGACTTATTTATATCTTTATCCCAAAAGCTATCATGTTCAAAATAGCCTGCATGATGTTTCAAAATTGGATTGGTAAATAAAAAAGTCATTACGCCTAAAAACACCATTTCATCTTCGGAAAAATCAGCATTTTCAAGTTGATAAACAAAATGATTGTAAAACAAATAAGCACTCAAACGGGAATGTTGAGAACCAATTTTGATACTTGTATCTCCTTTGAAAAGCGAGTTTTCCATTCTATCTAATTGGAAATTAGGATTGATTTTGCCATAATCATGAAACTCAATGCTCATCAAAAATAAAGTTTTGATAAAGTTTCCAATTTTAATATCATTTTCTTTAAACAATTGAATATCAATGACTTGCTCAATCAAATTATTGATAATTGGCTCTAATCCATGTGTTTCAATCAGTGTTAAAGCGTATTTATTGACCAATACAATGTGTTCTTCTAAGGTTTCGGCAGCTAAAACCTTATGTGTATGCGCTTTGTAATCATGAAGATTTGCAATGCGTTTTGGCAAACCTTCATGATTTTTGGCGATTGTTTCAAAAGAGTTGAATGATAGTTTCATTGTTAATTTGATACAAATTTTCTATTGGATATTCTTGTTTTAAGTCGTAATCCGTGTATGCAAAGGCTTGGTAATCGTACTGAATAATTCTATCATTGTAACCAATTGGCAACGTTTCAAAATACATATACTTCTTAATACCTGTTGGTCGGAACGAAGATTTTACTACTTTTCCATCTTTTACGGGTTGCTCTTTGATAAAAATACTATCAATCTTAAATGTACGTTCTTCTGCTACAAATTGCTGATAATCATATACTTGAAACGCTTCCCACCAAATCGAAAATTCATTTTTACCAAAATAAGGTAAAAATTCGGCTTCATAATTTTTCAATGCGTTATAAAGCCTATTTTCAATTTCGTTTTCTAACTCTAACAATAAAAAGCAGCGATAAGCGGGATTTATTAAAGTTTGCTCTGTAATAATCAAATTTCCACCATCTTGATTAGCATATCCAACGCCATTGTTATACTTTATAACTGTTTTTGTAAAACTACCATTGCTATCGCCCAAAGGCTTGATGCCAATAGGAATATGTTGAAGTTTAGCGTAATATTCAGCGATAAAATATTTAGTATCTTCTTCGCCAAAATCCAATTCTTGGGCTTTTTTATTGACTTTTTTCTTAGATTTTGGTTCGGGTGCTTGAAATCCTTTTAATCCTAATATTGCACCCAATATACCCAAAAGCGAAGGCTTATGTAACATATTAAACGTAATATAAATTGGGTCGTTGGTATCGGGCTTTTTCAACATTCCAAAATCTGCATGAAAGTCTATCGAAATTAATTGCTTCATTTTAAATGAGTTTTATTTGCCAGAAATAATATCAATATGTTTTGCATTACTTGGCGCATTTTGCACCTCTACACTTTCTTTTTGGTAATATATTTCTACACTTTCAATGTCCTCAATATTGGTTTCTACAATACTTTTTACTTTCGCCAAATTCAATACAATTTTATCATTAATTTTCTCTAAACCAATTAGTTGCGTAAAATTTGGCAATACTTTTTTAGAACCGTTTTTGAGCTGTACCCAAAGCAAAAACTCATTGTCTGTACCCGCTTTTGCAGAACTGTCATAATAAGTTACGCCGTTGCAAAGCGCATCTTTGAGTTTGGTAATATCATCGCTATTTAATGTTTTTGCGCCTTCTCCTGCCAACTTCAAAATATCTTCCAAGTTTTTAGGATTGACCGAAAAATGGTGCAAATAATGTCCTTCTTGTAGCTTTGACTGACGACCAAGTGTCGTAGCATTTTTTTCTTTTGGATCTTCTTTATCGTCCTTTTTCTTATCGTCTGCTGGATTTCTGAAAGGCGACATGATTTGCTCTGAAAATATATTATTTTCTTTCCAAATATTCACTCCATGATTGATTTGCACGGGGCCA
>JANMGN010000439.1:0-4811 GCA_031374645.1 Chitinophagales bacterium
TGTAAAATAACAACGTAACTTCCTTTTAGTCAGTTACTTATGTTATTTTACAACGACAAAAAATTACCAATTATTTTCATACGCCTACTTATTTGAACTTAATTCTTCTGAATGATACCATAAAGTATTGTTAAAACCTCAAATTTTTCAAGTTGAAAAATTTGAGGTTTATTTTTTTCCGTAACTTTGTGTTTTGAATTTATAACTGAATTTTTATGAAAAATACCTTATTCGCTTTATTTTTATTGTTTACAAATATTCTTTTTGCACAAGAAGATTTTAGCCAAAAAGTTGCTTATAAATTACTGGAATACAGCAAAAAAAATCCTATTAAAAAAGTGTTTTTACATCTTGATGATGCCACTTATCAAGCTGGCGAAGCTATTTTTTTTAAGGCGCAAAGTTTTGAAGGGATAAAAAATTTGCCTGATACGTTAGACAATACTTTGATTTGTGAGTTACTTGATGAATACACAAAGCAAATAATTATAAAAGAGTTTTTTACGTTAAAGAACGGCTCGTATGAAGGATATTTGCAAATTCCTGATACAATTATTATAGGAAATTATATCTTCAAGGCTTATGCAATTGCAGCGGAGCGCAAAAAGGTAGATTTGGATTATTCTTTTTATCAAAAATTAAAAATTAAAAACCCTAATAAAAGCATTTTTCAGCAAGAAGAAATAAACGATTTTGAACTACAATTTTTTCCAGAAGGTGGGCAAATTATACAAGATGTGCAAATGAAAATTGCTTTTAAAACACTTTCAAATTATAGAGATTATACTGGTTTTCAAGGTTTTATATTGGGCGAAAAAGGAGATACAATTACAAACTTTACAAGCGAGAAATTCGGAATGGGCTTTTTTAGATTAAAAGCAAAAGCCAACGAAAAATACAAAGCATTAGTAACATTGAACAGAAAAACGAAGTATTTTCCTTTACCAAAAACGGAAGATAGCGGACACGTTTTGAGTATAGATAACTTGACTTCGGCTGAAACAGTTGGGCTAAATATCAAGTCAAAATTGCCTGAAAGTGAGTTAAATAAACCAATGATGGTCGTGGCGCAATCAAGAGGGAATTTTTTGTTTTTAGGACGTTTTACAACTTCTAATTCAAAAACGGTTATGGCAATTCCGAAAGCAATGTTTCCCGACGGTATCATTCATTTCACTATTTTTGACGAAAAAGGAACACCTTTTTCGGAGAGAATAATTTATAATAATACGCCTAATTTGCTGAATATTAATCTTTTAGTAAAAGAAAATGACACGCTTTTGATAAATGTTAGTGATAGAGATGGGAAACCAACTGATGCGAATTTGTCACTCGTTGTAAGAGATAGTTCAGAAATCACAAGTGATTTTTCTACTCAAAAAATTGACGTATATTTACCTTTGCTTTCTGATTTAAAAAATAGGGTAGAAGCACCTGAATATTATTTTGACCGTACTAATAAAAACGCTCAAAAAGACTTAGATGTATTGATGATGACCGAAAAATGGGAACGTTTTGCTTGGAAAGATGTTTTGAAAGACAATATTTTATTACAAAACGCAGCCCAGGAACCATATCCGAGCAAGAAGCAAGATTTAGACAAAAAAAGTAAAATTTTCTTTTGGCGACCTACAATAATGGTAAAAAATGGTCTTGCAAAAGTCCTATTGCCCAATACAAAAAAAGTAAAAACCCTACATTTTTTCGTACAAGGAAATAATGAAAAAGGCGCAATAGGCGTAGAGGAAATTATTTATAAAAAATAACTGAATTGTCGGGTTAGACTTTGCATTAAACCCCGACATGGTTTTTAGAAAAAAGTCAATTATTATTTCTTTATCTCCTCACTAATATCTTCCACTACAGGTTCATTCGCTACCGTTTTGAAAGCGACTGCTATTTTATACTCTTTTCCCAAACGAGCCAATACAGGATTAAACAACATTGCCATTACTAATTTTGCCTTTACTTTTGCCTTTACAGTATTTTCTGGTTCGAGTGCGTCACGACGAAATTCGGTACGCAAAACATTGAAATTTTTATTAAAATCAACATTTGAAACATCTCGCAACCAACCAATATCCAGCTTATCTACTTTTGGAAAAACTTCATGCGACAATATAGTCGGCTGAGGCAATGTCACGACTAATTTTTTCGCTTTTGCATCAAGGCTAATATTCAAATATTGATCGAGTTTGAAACCTAATTTAGCGACAGAAATAGCTGTTATTTCCAAATCAGTCGTAGAAACATCGTAGCCTAATACCTTGGTTGTCAGCTGTTTAGATAACGCTTTTTTGTCCCTTATCTCAAACGTAGCAAGTTCTGTGATGTACTTCTCTACACGCTCATTGAGCAAACCTTTTGATTTAGAAAAATCATCAATTGCAGCACGCTCACGCAAACGATTGACGAGTGGTTTTAAGCCTTCGCCCAATGCTAAACCGCAAGGCGTATCTACATTCAAACCTTTCACGCCAAGCCTTCCAGCATCTGTTTTGAGCAAATTTACGACCACGCTATTGACCAAAAAACAAGTGTATTTAGAAGCCACTTCATTGAGTGTTTCTACCGCATTTGCCGCTTGATTTTGATAAAAAGATTGATACAAATTAGAAGTTGTATCTTGCAAAGTAATAAAATCATTGTAATACAATTGTTTGAGGTACGGATGATGCTTCGTGCGATACTCTTCTTCGATTTTCTTTTTCAATTCCGAAGTCAATCCCATTCGGCTACCTACGTGTCCTAACAAATCCATATTGACTTGATACACTAAATCATTGAACTCTTTTTTGTGGTGCGAAGGGTCTGAAAGGATAAAAACAGCCTGCGCTTCATCTATGCTTGGGTGGAAATCGGAAGGAATGTATGTCACTGTAATTTCCTTTGGAATATTCGTGTAACCTTCTGAACCTTCGTGAGTTACATATCTGTAAATTCCTGCACCGATTAGTCCCAACACGGCTAAAAACAAAATAGAATTGAGCCAAGAGCCGCCGCCTCTTTGTGGCAGAGTTGCGCCTTGACTTGCGCCCATCGCTTGTGCAGGTCTGCGCCCAATTCCTAATATTTTTTCTGTAATTAAATTTCTCATTGTGTAAGTTTTCTCAAAATTAAATATTTGAGCGTAAAATTACATTTTTTATTGAAAAAATAAAATCAAGTGAGCGAATTTGTATAAAGGTCAAATTTATTTTCTAAAACAATATTTATATATTCTATGTTTAAAAACCTATCTTTGCAGTTCTCAAGGAATGAGAAATAAAAATATAAACTATTTCGTGCAAAAAAATATACTATATATATGATAAAGACATTAGGGGAATTAAAGGCTTCGGGTTACAAATACCGTTCTATTAAGGACGAAATGCGTGAAAATTTAATTCTGAAACTACAAAAAAAAGAACAAAGGTTCAAAGGGATTATTGGTTTTGATACAACCGTTTTACCTGATATTGAGCGTGCGGTATTGTCACGCCACAACTTTTTGTTACTTGGTTTGCGTGGACAAGCAAAAACACGTATTGCTCGCCAAATGACAGATTTATTAGACGAAAAAATTCCAATCGTAGCTGGTTCTGAACTAAATGACGACCCTATGATGCCAATTTCTAAGTTTGCATTGGATTTAATTGCTGAAAAAGGCGACGAAACACCTATCGCTTGGCTGGATAAAAAAGACCGTTTTGTTGAAAAATTGGCTACACCAGATGTGTCCGTAGCGGATTTGGTAGGCGATGTAGATCCTATCAAAGCGGCAACTTTGAAATTACCTTATTCAGATGAGCGTGTGATTCACTTTGGATTGTTGCCTCGTGCGAACCGTTGTATCTTTGTTATCAATGAGTTGCCCGATTTGCAAGCTCGTATTCAAGTATCGCTTTTCAATGCTTTACAAGAAGGAGATATTCAGATTAGAGGTTTCAAAATGCGTTTACCAATGGATATTCAGTTTATTTTCACTGCAAATCCTGAGGATTATACCAATCGTGGCTCGATTATTACACCTTTGAAAGACCGTATCGAAAGCCAAATTTTGACGCATTATCCGATTTCTGTGGAAGTAGCAAGAGAAATTACGAAACAAGAAGCAAAACTTAGCCCTGCTCAACGCAAAACTGTACACGTACCAGAAATTTTGGAAATAATATTGGAAGAAATCGCTATGGAAGCTCGTGAAAGCGAATTTGTAGATGAAAATTCTGGTATTTCGGCACGTTTGAGTATTTCTGCCTACGAAAACTTGGTAAGCACTGCCGAACGACGTATGCTTATCAATGGCGAAAAAAAGACTACTGCTCGTATTACCGATTTTTGGGGCGTAGTTCCTGCGATTACAGGTAAAATGGAGTTGGTTTATGAAGGCGAACAAGAAGGGCCTTATCAGGTAGCAATTACGCTTTTGAGCCAAGCTATCAAAAAAGTTTTTGACCAATATTTTCCGAATCCTGACAAACAAAGTAAGCGTGAAGGCGACTCTTATGGTGCAATGAAAGCTTATTTTACAGATAGCAACAGCATAGAATTATTAAATGATGATGCAGATAAGGCGTATCAAAAAGCCTTGGATAGTATTGCTGGCGTTCGTCGTTTGGTTGGAAAAACGATAGAGTGTGACGAAAAAGATTTTTATACTTTTATGGAACTTTGTCTTTTTGGAATGACCGAACACAATGTTATTTCAAAAGATATTTTAGATAATAAATTTTCTTTTCAGGATATTTTAAGCGGTATTTCGCTCGAAGACCTTGATGAAGAAGAGGACGAAGATGATTTATTTTAGATTAAATTATTATTTTCAATAATAT
>JANMGN010000465.1:0-6696 GCA_031374645.1 Chitinophagales bacterium
GTTGATTTCCAAGAGTTTGTACTTTTCGACCAATGCTATTTACTAAAAAAACTTGCGCCTCAAAAGGTTGAGCAACTTCAACATCTACGATAATAGCATTTCCTTGTGATACAGGATTTGGAGAAACTGTCCAATCGGATACGCCAGTAATGTCTTTTGCAGAAGATATGCCGCTTGTTGAGAATCTAACTTTTGGCAAAGTTCCAAGCGATACACAAGTACCCGCTTCGCTGTGAAAAGGAGTTACTCGCCAGTAGTAAGTCGGAGCATTTGGCAAAAGATTAGTAACCACTTTCATACTCGTTTTTTCAATAGTACGAATAGGAGCTGCATTAAAACTTTGAGATTTATCTATTTCTAAAAGGTAACGGTCTGCACCTGGAACATCTTCCCAATCAAAAGTAACACTATTGTAAAAAGGAGTAACAGCATCTGCCGCAGGAGAAACCAAAGTCGGTTTCGCTGTAACATCTACAATATTTGGTGTATAATTTGGACGTAATTTTGCACGTTTCGGTGACAAATAATCTGCTAAGATTGCATCTTTTTGCTGAGGCGTAAAAATATATTTTGCGCAACCAATAAAATAACCCATAAACAAAGTTTCTTCTGGATCAACAAAATTACCAGCAGGGTCTTTTATTTTTTTTGTAAAAAGATTGCAATTATCCCAGCCAAAACCAAAATTGTAATCCGCAGGTGTGTCACAAAGGAAGTCTCCTGCTGTTTTGCAGTTTGACTGGTCTGCATTTTCCACAGGCGTGTTGCCATCTGGTGCTTTTGTGATTTTCACTTGGAACTCCTTGCCACTTGCCCATTCTGTTGGATAAATATCTTTGCAGGATTTTTGATCCCACCCCTTGAAAGGATGCGCCAAAGTAAAGTGATGCCCTAACTCGTGGCTAATTGTTCCAGAGTTTGCATTCACTTGACTATTGAGAATAACCAACCAGTCATTTACAGGCGAATAATAACCCAAAGTTGTTCCACCCAATTGGTTTTCAGAGCTTACATAATTTACTAAAAATAAATTTATTGCACCAGGGAACTTTTTATACTCCTTATTTAAGGTCGTAATTCCCAAGCTATTGCTTTGGTTAGCAGAAACATTATCGTTATTAATGTAATTAAAAATATCGCCGTTTGCTTCTACTTTTAAGTAAAAAACAATGTCTTGATCAGCATAATCTTTGTTCATTTGACAAAGGTTTTCAAATATTTTTCCTTCATTGATACGTCCTGAGCCGTCGGCTTTTCCAATAATATGGAATTTTACAGGGACATATTTTTTTACTCCACGAGCAACATCACCCAAAAGACCTTTTTCCATCATCTCACGATTTTCTACCAATCGTTGAATTAAAATATCTTGGTCAGCTTCGGTTGTTCCGCAAATGTGCGACATTTTTTGGGCTTGTGTTTCACTTGCAAAACCCAAACCGAGTGCAAATGAAACAGATAGTATTAACTTTTTCATTATCATAAAATTTATTAAATTTTGTTTTTAATTAGGCGTATAAATTTATTTTCTTATCTTGATACAAAGGTAATTCATTATTTTTATTTTACTTATTTTTAACAATTGTTTTATACAAAAAAATGTAATGTTTATCTAAAAAACGCTACCTTTGTGGCGTTTTTTAAAATAAATATCTAAGACAACCTTTTATATAAGGAACAATTGTAGTTTTTTATCGTTATAAAAGCAATCCTAAAAGATTACTTATACATAAAATCAAGTTTGTACTAATATAATGTATTGCAAAAGTAAATTATTTATTTGGATAAAACAAATTCACACGCAGCAATAATGTATGAGTAATGTAATATTTTGTGTGAGTAAGGCTTTTCATAGTGTGAAACTTAAAATTATTAATTAAATTAAATAGCATGAACTTTTGCTCGTGACAGCACACGTTATTGTCGATTTAGTATCGAAATTATGTAATTTTCAACGAGCTAAAGCTCATTGTACCTTAAGCACTAAGTTTTTTCAAATTATCAATTACAAAAAAGATATAAAACTATTTATAATATAAAAAGATACAAATTAAAATTATGAGTAAAGTAACGGTCATCGGTTCGGGTAACGTAGGTTCTACGGTAGCAAATGTGCTTGCGCACAAAGATTTAGTAAAGCAAGTTGTTTTGTTGGATATTCAAGCGAATATGGCAAAAGGTAAGGCACTTGATATGTGGCAACAAGCTCCTGTTGATTATTATAGTACGCACATCATGGGTACTGATAATTATGAAGATACTGCAAATTCTGACATTGTAGTCATTACGGCAGGTGTTCCTCGTAAGCCAGGTATGACACGTGACGATTTAATTTCTACGAACGCAAAAATCGTAGCTTCTGTGACGGAAAATATCATGAAATATTCTCCTAATCCGATTATTATCGTTGTTTCTAATCCATTAGATGTAATGACCTATGTAGCGCATCAAAAATCTGGTTTGCCCGCAAGTCGTGTTTTTGGTATGGCTGGTATTTTGGATACGGCTCGTTACCGTGCTTTTTTGGCAGAAGAATTAAGAGTTTCTCCAAAAGATATTCAAGCGGTTTTGATGGGTGGTCATGGCGATACGATGGTTCCATTGCCTCGTTACACTACGGTTGCTGGTATTCCTGTAACTGAGATGATAGATGCAGAAAAATTAAATGCAATCGTTGAACGCACAAAAGATGGAGGCGGCGAATTGGTTCGTTTGATGGGAACTTCGGCTTGGTATGCGCCTGGTGCCGCTGCTGCGCAAATGGTAGAAGCTATTTTACGTGACGAAAATCGTATTTTTGAATGTTGCATAAAACTCGAAGGTCAATACGGTTTGAATGGTATTTACTTAGGTGCGCCTGTAAAATTGGGTAAAAACGGTATCGAAGCAGTAATTGAATTAAAACTCAATGCGGACGAGATGGAACTTGTGAATGGTTCTGCGGTACACGTAAAAACGGTTATGGACGCTTATGATGCGATGGGCTTGTAAATTTTTTCAAAATATTTGATACATAAAGGTTACTTGAAAAATCAAGTAACCTTTGTTACTAATTTTCATAAAATGAAAAATATAAAAGTTTTAAAAGAAAATTACGATTTAAAAAGTACGCCAACTACTCATGTTGCAATGATAGATGGCGAAAAAAATAGTACAATTGCTGCGATGTATCAGTCATTCGCCGAAACGCTTCATTTTCCAGAGCATTTTGGGGCAAACCTTGATGCTTTGTATGATATGTTGTGCGATTTGACTTGGTTTGAGGAAAAAGGTGTGGAGAAAATTCACATCGTTTTACGCAACTACGATGCGCTGCTTTCTGCCGAAGAACACGATGAAAAACTCGGTGTCCTTTCTGTTCTTCGTGACACTGCGGAGGAATGGCATTGGCTCGAAGCAGACGAAAAAAATATTGATTTTGAGTTGTATATTGAGCCTTCTGTAAGATATAAAAAAGATTTAAAAGAGATTTAATTTCTATTGCTTACAAACAAACCTCGTAGGTCTTAAAGATTTACGAGGTTTAATCATTCCGTATTTAAAGTAACTGGGCTAATCTTTTTGCATCACTCTTGCTAAACCTTCTGAAAAATCACGTGCATCTTTATACTGAGGTGTGATGATAATTTTACCTTCAGTATTGATATAACCTATACCTTCGTAGGTCGCTACTCTTGCGATACCATTGTTAAAATCCCAAACTAACTTGAACCGTGGTGTGAGCACTACTTCGTTTTTAACATTGATATAGCCCCATCTTTCTTCTTTTTTAAAGGCAGCAAAACCTTCTTTGAATTGGTACAATTGCTGCAATTCCAATGGCAAGACCTCTGCTCCTTTATCGCTCACAATACCTATTTTACCGTTGCTTACTACCATGAATAATGTATCCGAAAAAGGAAATATTTCATCATAAACTTTCGTAGAAATTGGTTTTAATTTTTTATCTGCTAAAAATTGCTTGTTGTCTTTTAGTGTAACAAGTACATTTTTTTTATAATATAAAATATTTTCGTTTTTCCAACTTGCTGATAATTCTCCTTTGAGTGAAAAAACACTTGTTTTTTCATTTGTTTTTGCAATAATAAACCCATTTTTTTGTATCGTAATTTGCTGATACTTAGGATTTAATATATATTTTCCTTTTTTATTTATTACCCCATATTTTTCTTTAAATTTTATACGTGCGACACCATTTTCAAAAGAATTTGCTTGTTCAAAAACGTTTTTAAGCATTACTTTTCCGTCGGTATTAATGTAACTAAACCGCCTATTGACTTCTACAACCGCCATTCCGTCGCTAAAATCGGAAGCGTAATCGAAGATAGGAGAAATTGCCCACTTGCCATTTTTGTCTAAAAAACCTATTTTCCCATCAAAACAAAGCACTCGACCGACACCATTAGAAAATGTCCATGCACCTTTGTAAAGCGCAGGAATTGCGAGCGTCCCTTCCTTATTGATGTAGCCCCACCTGTCGCCTTTTCGTACAACCGCAAACCCTTCAGAAAAATTGAGCGCATCGTCAAAAGCAGGAGCAATTACTTCTTTTCCAAGCGTATCTATAAAGCCCCATTTATGCCCAAAATCTTCATACGCAAGGTCTTGATTGGTATTGTTGTTTTTGTTTTCCAAAGTATCTTTTTGTACTTTTTGAGTTACATTAGAGTTTGGAATTTTATCATTTTTACAAGCAAAAAAGATACATAAAACACTGATTATTAAGTATTTATTCATTATTTTACGCTTCAATTTGTAGATTAATGTCAGACCAAATTCCTCTTAGTAACACTTCTATAATCATCAAATGTAGTATAGAACCTTTGGCTACAAACATCGATTCTCGATTTACACGAGTATCAAAATTTGCAAATTTTAAACTTTTTTCAATGTCCAAACGCTGAAGCATATTCAAAAAACTTTCATCGTAAAGCATCTTTTTTTCGGCATCTTGTGCTGCTCCTAATTTTTGAATTACCTCGACATCAAACTTGAATTTTTCTAAAAAAGGAAAAAGATTTTTAGTTGTAATAGTCTGTTTTCCAGGTGTTTGTGAATAAAAAGAACCTTTTTGTACAAGCGCATATTTATCACTATTCCACATTTTGTAGCAACCTAAAAAACTATCGGTATGAAATTTTAAAAACTGATTTATGATGTCTTGCATACTAAAAAATGTCATGAAATTTTAATTTGATAAATAGAAAATAAGAAAAAATCAACGGAGTGCAGTCACAATATACTGATAATCTAAACTTTGCTCATCGAGTATAACTGCCTGAAAACCAGCATTTTGCAACTCTTTTACAACTTCAGTTGCAGCTAATTTTTCGTCAGTCGTAGGACCAAAAAGTAAATCTTGCTTTTTAAAATCTATGATAATTATTTTACCACCGACACTGACACTACTATGCAATTGTTTTAAATAATCCATCCGATTATTTACGTACATGTAAGTATTTACCATCAAAGCAGCATCGATTTCATTAGGTTTCAAGTTGGCATTTTGCGATTCTACCAAGCGAGTTTCCAATTTATTGCTCATTATGGCGGGCAATTCTAAGCTAATACTATCTATGAAACGAAGAAAACGTGGCTCAATATCAAGCGCAATTACTTTTTTGGCACTTTTGAGCATACGAAACGAGAAATAACCCGTTCCAGCACCAATATCTGCAACGGTTTTACCATTCAAGTCGCCTATTTTAGCTAAAATAATATCAGGTTTTTGCCAAATAACTCGATCTTCATCTTCATAAGTACGTACCATATCATTGAATGTGCTATCGTTTATCACATTTTTTGATGCAACATTATTTTTCAAATTTCCATCAGAAAAACACGAAAACAGACTAATTATAAGCAAAAATGTAAAAAAGTAAAGTATTTTTTTCATAAAAAAATTTGAAAATTCGTTTTTTGAATTATTTGGATTAGCAAAGATAAAATAAATTTGTCAATCAAACGACTATTTGAAGAATTTAGATAAATTATGAAAGTACAATTTTCTTCCTTTTGGGTAAAATGACGTATCTTTGCATAAATTTTTAAAATACAATAAAATAATTTCAGATATGATGTATCCAATAGATTTGGTAGCTCCGATGGCAAAAGACCTTACGAGCTTTGGTTTTGAGAGCCTTACTTCGGGCGATGAAGTGAAACAAGTGCTTGATAATCAAGAAGGTACGACACTTTTAGTCGTTAATTCGGTATGCGGTTGTGCCGCTGCGATGGCTCGCCCAGGTGCAAAACTTTCTTTGATGAATGAAAAAAAGCCTTCAAAATTAGTAACTGTTTTTGCAGGTGTAAGTCAAGAAGCGACTGCGATAGCACGTGAATATTTATTGCCTTATCCTCCGTCTTCGCCAGCGATTGCGCTTTTCAAAGATGGCGAATTGGTTCACATGATTGAGCGTCACCAAATTGAAGGCCGCAATGCAGAAATGATTGCAGCGAATTTGAAAGGTGCTTTTGATCAATATTGCTAAAATTTTTAACAAAAAAAATACCTCATAAATCTTGAAGATTCGTGAGGTATTTTTTTTATTTTAAAAATTCTTATTGCCCTAAAACAAGCATTTTCAGCGCCCGTTTTCCTTCCTTTTCTGTCTTCGCAAAATAAATTCCTCTTACCAAATTTGATACATCAAACGTACTTTTTTCATTTATTTTTGAAAATAAAACGACTTGTCC
>JANMGN010000467.1:0-2277 GCA_031374645.1 Chitinophagales bacterium
CAGTACTTACTGATATGTATAACACCGCACCCAAAATAGCGGAGTTATTTCAGAAATTAGGGTTAGAAGTTTTAGAAGATGAAATTAAAGAACTTCCTAAGCCTGAAAAGCCAAAAAATGGCACTCCAAAAGAACGTGCAGAAAACTTAGCTAAAAAGATTTTAGCGGACAGCATGAGTATAAGTAAATCGGAGTTTCTTAGTAAAATAATGACAGAAACAAGTTGCAACGAAAACAAAGCAATGCTTGGCTTTACTTATATGCTAAACGAAAACGTTGTAAATGTTAGAAACTTAGTAGTAAAAGCCAGCCCATTTTATCAAGGTTTGGAAGAGTTTAAAGAGGTTGTTTACATAGAAAATTTATTTTAACATGGAAAAGTTTTTAACAAAAGAAGAAATTACTCAGCAGTAAATCAATGACTTGATATTATAATCTTGGAAAAGAAAAAGATAAAAAACTTACTAAATAATTTGCAGTTATAAAATATTTGTTTAACTTTGCATTATGAAAAACGACAGCGATTTAATGTTATCCTGCCACAAGGCAACGACCGACGAGCAGTTTAAATTTGACTTTGAAAGTTTTATTAAAGACCTAATTATGAAACAAACAAAAACAAGCACAATAATTTATTTTTTATTACTTTTTTTGAGTTCTTGCCAAGAAAAAACAAAAGTAGAGGTAACTATTGAATGGGTAGAAATAACCAAAATAGTTTTATGGGTAATCTTAGGTTTACTTGTGGGAGTTGTTGTTTTATTGTATATTTTTAGAAATACAGGAAAGTGGGGGAACTAACTATGTCCAAAAAAGCACATTACAAAGAGCAAAAACGCAAGGTTATGGCTGCATTCAATGCAAACTATCCTTTACACAACCGTATTAGCGAGGCTTACGACAAAGCAACAGGCAGGCAGCAAATGCTTATGTTTCTTTGTGCGAGTATGCCAGCAGAGAAGGTTGAAACTGCTATGCACGTTTTAGGGAATCTTATCAAAGGCAATGACATTGTTCAGGTCAATGATGACATTTACAACGAATTAGACAACCTTGTAAAAGACAACCTAAGACAAGAGGTGGGCGATTTGTGGATGCGAATTATGAAAGAAAGAAAACACAATACTTCAAATGAATTACAAGAGTTTTTCTTAGAAGGTGTTTTTTTTGAGTTAAGCAATGATAAAACCGTTTGTTTTGAAACTCGTGGAGATGAAATAGTTGCTTATACTATGATAAACCCAAGCAAAAAAATTGTAATTGAAACATTTAGCACAATATTTTAAAATGGAAAAAAAACTAATGAAACAGGTCGTATTAGATAGCTACAACAATGGTGGCGAAAAAATGCAAGTCTTACACTATCTATGTGCCAATGTGCCAGCAGACAAGTTAGATATTGTTTTAAACCTTATAGGAAATCTAATTAAAGGCAGTGATGGGGTTTCCCAAATAGTTATTACAAGGGCTGCGGAAGAGGCAATTACAAAATCCTACAAAGACAATGATTTAAAAAGTGTAGCAGAATTACTTGCTTACTTTTTAGAAGGCAAAAAATTTGTTATCCCTTATGAAGAGGGTGGCGATATAATTTTAAATATACAAAGTTTTGAAAATACAATCGTTGTATTTAACCTTATAGATAACACAATAGTAGCTAAGTTTCAGTTGCAACAGCCAAAATTAGGGTAACACTAATAATAATGAAACTTTTATTATTACCTTTTCAATTCTATTTATTACCTTTGAATAAACCTTTTGAAATGCTTAAAGTGTACGAAAGGCTTGCGGAGATTAATGCGATTGAAACTTGGGTAACAATAGAGATTTTATTAGACTGCATCAAAGAATACCAAGAACAGAAAATGGGTTTTGAATTGTCAGAGGATAACACAATTATTACTGCTGTAAAACCTATTAAATGGTGTTCTTACGAAAAGAAATTTATTTAATCTTACTAAATATATGAAAACAATGATGAAAACACTCACAGCATTAACTTTACTTGGCTTGCTTTACGCAGCCCAACATCCGCAAGCGATTAAGAACTTGCAAAGGGAAAAAGAAATTTACGACAGCGTAAAAACGTATTGTTGCGGTGCAAACATAGAAGAGCAAAAGGCAATCAACGAACAAAATAAAGAATTTAAAAAGCATGGAAATAGATAGTGTGCATACTCAAGCATTAAAAGCAAAATACCCAAGCGTTAATCCTGCCTATTTCCCTTCAAAGGGAAAGGCAGGGCAAAGCGCAACAAACAGCCTGACCGATGCTGT
>JANMGN010000507.1:0-1814 GCA_031374645.1 Chitinophagales bacterium
TTGAACGAGGATTTTGCCAAATCATTTGAGTTTAGCGATCTGGTTCAGAAGGAAGATATCGAGATCTGCGAGCTTGTGCAACAACGGCTCAAATTACGATTATAAAAGATGTACTCACACCAATTGTTGATGCAGGCGCAAGTGGGAATATTACGTGTACGGTAAAAGAAATTGCTTTGAATGGAACAGCTACAAACGGTGGAAATAATCTAAGCTACCTCTGGACAACTCCGAACGGAAATGTTTTAGGCTCGCCAAATGGCTTGAATGCTCAGGCGGACAGTCCTGGAAAATATTTTTTAGAAGTAGAAAATAAAGTAAATTTCTGTAAAGCAATAGACAGCACGACCGTAACGCAAGATGCAAGTGTGCCTGTTGTTTCTATTGTATCAGGTGGTAATTTAGATTGTAAAACAACTACTTTAGTGCTTGATGCTTCTGGAAGTACACAAGGTCAAGGTATTCTTTTCACTTGGACAGCCAAAAACGGTGGAAATATCGTGAGTGGTCAAAATACGTTGAAACCAACTATCAATGGCGCAGGTGTTTATGTCTTAGAAATAAATAATACCAATAACAAATGTGTCAAAGAGATTGAAAAAACAATTGTAATTGATACAATAAAACCATTGATAAATGTTTCGCAAGACATCATTACTTGTTCAAAACCAACTACTGAACTAACAGGAAAAGTTTTTAGTGCTACCCAGTATTCGCTAAACTGGACTACAACAACAGGCGGAATTGTTTCTACAAAAACAGATACACTTGCTATTGTGGTAAGTAAAAAAGGTATTTATTCTTTAAAAGTAAAAAATAAAGACAACGAATGCGAAGCTGTAAAAGAAGTGAATGTTATTGAAGATAAAACGCCTCCTGTGGTAGATTGTGGTCCTTCATTAGAAATAAATTGTCAAGATTCGGTGCTTACTTTAAAAGGCGATAAATCAAGCAAAGGCGTAGATTTTATTTATACTTGGACAAGTAATATTGCTAACAATACGATTATTGGTGATAAAACGCTTACGCCCAAAATAGACAAAGCAGGTGCATATTATTTATTAATTGTAAACAAAGGAAATGGTTGTCAGGGAAAAGATACGGTTGATATTAAAATAAATAAAATAATTCCACAGATTACAACCCTGAAACCAGATATTTTGACTTGTAAAAAACAACAAGTAACGATTTCTGCAAGTTCTACGGCAACGGGAAAGCCTGCATTTGCTTGGACATCTGGCGCAAATACCAATATTTTATCCTCTGATAAAACACAGGATAACATCAGTGTCAATCGTCCAGGTATTTATTCGATTGCAGTTATTGATGATAAAAATAAATGTAAGAGTAGTGCAAATATTGCAGTTGTGCAAGATACGATAGCTCCGACAGCAAATGCTGGTGCAAATATTGAACTGAATTGCAAGAACCCAACTGTCGATGTTGATGGAAAGGCGACAGGCAATAATTTAATTTACACATGGACAACTACCAATGGAAATATTGTTGCGAACGGAAACAAAGCAAAAGTAACCGTAAAAAGTGCAGGTTTTTATGACTTTTTAGTCACTAATTCCTTCAACGGTTGTACTGCAAATGACCAAATGGAAGTAACATTCCTCGGCGCACCGAAAGCAATTATTTTAGCTCCTGAAAAACTGAATTGTACTCGCAAAACTGTCATTTTAGATAGTAAAGGCTCAGATACTGGAACTATTTATACGTACAGCTGGTCTGACACAAACGGTGGTGTTTTAGGAACAGACGCTACGCTAAATGCCACACAACCAGGTGTTTATAATTTAATAGTTTTA
>JANMGN010000516.1:0-2449 GCA_031374645.1 Chitinophagales bacterium
TTATTATCATTTTAGTTTAAAAAATACAAAAACGAAAGGAAATTATTACTAAAAACTATAATGATGGTTTTGTGGGTTTAAAACTGCCCATCGCAAGAAGCTCTGATGGCGCTTACTACCTCCCAGAATATGAAAATTGGAGTGACACGAAAATTACTCTAAAAAAATCCTTAGATGGGCAAGAATTATGGAAAAAAACAATTTTTCCAAACAACAATAAAAATTTAATTAGCGATTATTATGACATAAGAATAGATGCTAATGATAATATTGTGATTGCTGGATTGGAACGAACAGCTCTCAATTCGGATTCTTTGTTGACAGCATCAAATGCTACTTTATGGGTGCTTGACAAAGATGGAAATTTTAAATCTATGCAACGTTTCACGGGTAAAGACTTCAATCTTTTTTCTGGCTTATCAATAACATCTGATAATTATTATTTAGCAAGTGGTTACAAAAATTCTGCTCCAAATGCGAGTATAGCTGACGGTTTCCTCGTCAAAACCAAAGCCGAAGGCTTAAATTCTTTCATCTCTGGAAAAATCGCTATTGAAAAAAATACGAACTGTAAAGCGGATAGTTTGGAGCAAAAATTGTCGGGTTTTATCGTAGAAAGTGAAGATACCAAAAAAGTAAAAAGCTATGCTGTTTCTGACCAAAATGGCTATTATTCGCTAATTGTACCTTCGGGAACAAATACGCTGAGTGTACAAAATTCTTCGCCTTATTTCAAGCAAATTTGTGACAGTAGCGTAGTGGCAAAAAGCGGTTTATCCGTAGAAAAAGATTTGATGATGAACGCAACGGCTGATTGTCCTTACATGACCGTCGAGTTGAGTACGCAAGGCATAAGACCTTGTACAACAGCCGTTTATGTTGTAAAATACTGTAACAAAGGAAGTGTTTTAGCAAAAAATGCTTCTATAAAAGTGCAACTTGACCCGAATTTGACGTACAAAACATCAACTAAAACTGGCGTTTTACAAGCAGATGGTTCATACCTTTTTACTTTGGGCGATGTAAAGATAGATGAGTGTGGCGTATTCACGATTACAAGCGATGTCAAATGCGATTTGAATTTGGTAGGAAAAACGCTTTGCAACAAAGCGCATATTTATCCAGACAGTATCTGTAAAGGAGGTAATAAACCTCAAATACAAGTAACAGGCACTTGTAAAGCTGGAAAAGTCGATTTTTTGATAAAAAATATTGGAAAAACGCCTATGCCAAGCAACAAAGATTACTACGTTATCGAGGACGATGTGATGTACAAACAAGGTACTTTTCAGCTCAATCCGAACGCTACTTTACCTATTTCAATTACAGCAAAAGCTGGAAAAACCTATCGTATCATTGCGCAACAAACCGATTTTACGCTCGGAACTATTGCTTCTACGGCTTTGGAGGCTTGCGTTTCTAATCCGAACGGCAATAGTACAGGTTTTATCAATCAATTCCCTTTGGGCGATGATTCTCCTTTTGAAGATGAAGATTGCCGAAAGGTAGTCAATTCTTTTGACCCTAACGACAAAACAGCGTTTCCCGAAGGTACAAAAGCACAACATTTTATCCCTAAAAATACCGATTTGGATTACCTGATTCGTTTCCAAAATTCTGGGACAGATACGGCATTTGTGGTCGTTGTAAAAGATACTCTTTCAGCATTTTTAGATCCTGCAACGATAGTTCCTGGCGCAAGTAGTCATCCGTATCGTTTTACACTGACGGACAATGGCGTGGCGAGTTTTATTTTTGAAAAAATAAATTTGCCACACGAAAAAGTGAATAAAGACGGCTCAAATGGTTTTGTAAAATTCAAAATCAAGCAACGTGCGAACAATCCAAACGGCACTGTTATCAACAATCATGCAGCGATTTTCTTTGATTTTAATTTGCCAATCATCACAAATACCACTACGAATACCATTGGCGAAAACTGGATAACCATTCTTACGGGCAGTGAAGACGTGAAAAATAACCTTTTGACTTTAAAAATTTATCCGAATCCTTTTCAAGAAACTGCAAGAATAGAAATCGAAGAAAATACTTATAACAATTTGATTTTCAATGTGTTAGATTTGAATGGAAAAATTATTCGCAGCGAAAAATTCAAGGATACAAGCCTTGATTTTGAAAGAAAAAACCTCTCAGAAGGCTTTTATATCTATCAAATCAACAGTGCAGAAAAAGTAGTACAAACTGGAAAAATAGTGATTATAAAGTAGGCTAATAAAAAAAATAGGAACAGGTTTCGCACAACCTGTTCCTATTTTTTTATACAAACTTTACTTCTTTAAAATTAAAAACTGAGATACCATTTTGGGTTTCCATTTGCAAAAAACCATCATCGAGTACACGCAAGATTTTGCCTTCAAAACGCTCATTTTTGCTTTCAAAAAAACACCATTCATTTATCCTATACAACACCTCGTGGTAATCCTCTCGC
>JANMGN010000525.1:0-3336 GCA_031374645.1 Chitinophagales bacterium
TGTTCCGAATGGAGAGGAAAATCCTTTTACAATTGGTCTTTTTTCTGCAACTATCCCGTTGGTAAAAAAAGACTATATTATGTACAAGAATTTTTATGAAGAAGCTCCAAAATGTTCTTACCTTCTGAGCCAATTCACGGACGTAAACGTAGGTATTACGCATCTTGAAATCATGCAAGATACTACCTTGGCACGTTTGGTCGCTGTGAACGGAACACCTTTGCTTATGGGCGGACATGACCACGAAAATATGAAAATTCAAATCGGAAAAACGACTATTACAAAAGCTGATGCGAACGCAAAATCAGTTTATATACACCGTTTTTTGATGGAAAAAAGTACACGTAAAGTTACGATTGATTCTAAACTAATGCTTATTGATGATAAAATAAAGGAAGACTCTACTGTGAATTTTGTAGTCAATAAATGGAAAAAAATCGGAGAAGAAAGCATGAAAAAACAAGGTTTTAATCCCAATGCAGTGGTTGGGAAATTAGCAGAAACGCTCAATGCAAGAGAGAGTAGCATGCGCAATGAGCAAAATGCAATGGGCAATTTGATTACGCAAAGTATGCTTTTTGCAGCAAAAAAGGCTAAATTTGCCTTAGTTAATAGTGGCTCTGTTCGTATAGATGATTTTGTTTCGGGTAATCTTACAGAAACAGATGTACTGAGGATTATGCCTTATGGCGGTACTTTGGTAGAAGTAGATATGAAAGGAAGTTTGCTTCTAAAATTGCTCGAATCGGGCGAAGGCAACAAAGGGAAAGGTGGTTATTTGCAGCGCAGTAACAACATTACAAAAAATAATACGCAGTGGTTTTTGGATAAAAAAGCCTTAGACAAAGATGCTATTTATACGGTTGTTACGAGTAAATTTTTGCTGGAAGGAAAAGAAAAAAACATTGAATATTTCACAACAGCCAACGAAAATATCGTAAAAACCGATTTTCCAGACCCTAACAATATAAATGACAGCCGAAATGATATAAGAAAAGCATTTATTTCTTACCTTCGCAGGGAGAAATAATCCTACAACGCATCAATTTTTAAACACTTATGAACAAATTATTATTTTCTATTTGCTTTTTTTTATACGCTGCCAAATCATTTGCTTTTACAGGCGACGAAACACGTTATTTGAAATATGGCGATACGCTGACAGTTTCTATAAACGATTTTCAAGAGAAATTCTTCACGCACAAACTCGAAAATAAACAAACTTTGTTTTCGATGGCTAAGTTTTATGGTCTGAAAATCAATGAGTTATATTATTACAATCCTGAATTTGTGAAAGTTGCACCTAAAATTGGGCAGTTGATAAAAATTCCACTTCCGAATCGAGCGATGATTCGCGAACGAGATAAAAAATTTAATGCAAAAGCCTCTATACCTGTTTTTTATGTCGTAAGAGCGCAAGAAAATCTACTAAAAATCGCTGAAACATACTTCAATATGAAATCGGATTCGTTAAAAAGTAGAAATAAATTACCGAATACGACACTAAAAGTAGGTCAAAAATTATTGGTTGGCTGGATTTCCGTAGAAGGAATTACAGAAGAACAACGTAAGATAAAAGGACCAGCAATTTTGCAAATTTTGCAAAATAACCGCACCTTGCATCAAAATGAAAGTGTTGGTAAAAAAATGTACGCTAACCGAGGTATTGCTTTTTGGCAGAAAGACAGCAAAATGGGCAGTGGTTTGTACGCTTTGCATCGGGATTGTCCAGAAAATACGATGGTAGTAATTCACAATCCAATGAAAAATAAAACAATTTATGCAAAAGTTATCGGAAAAATTCCACCAGGAACACAAGATGATGCTGTAGAAATTGTTATTTCGTCTTCTGCCGCCAAACTTTTGGGCGCACTCGACCCTAAGTTTTTTGTAAAAATAAAGTATTTTAAGTAACATGACCGAAGATAGTATCAAAAAAAGTGTAGTCCAGTACCTAAAATCTTACTACAAATATCGTCCTCGTTTTCAGCACGATGAGGTACTTGCACCTACCTTGGCACAAACCGACATGATGACCTCAAATGGTATTTTCGCCGATGGTCATTTGTCTTTTTTAGATGAAAAAGGCAACCAATTTGTGGCTACTTTTGAGGCTTCGTCTTCCGATTCTGCCTTTGAAGTAAAGTACCGCCTTGAAAAAAATCTACTTTTTTGGGACGCTATCGCAGTATCTGCCTTAGTCGTTTCGTTTGCGTTTAGCTATATTTTTGCTTTCCAAAATCATCTTATTGCAAGCCGAAATGGTGGTTGGATATTTTTTTTTACAATACTTATTTTTTTGATTATCAATATAATATATCGTTTTTCGTTTAAAAAAATGGAGCGTTATCGTTCTATTTTTGCTATCGAACAATTCAAACAATATTTTGCTGACGAACAATGGGTTGCTATCGGAAATGACACTTTCAAACCCGAAGAAGATTATTTTTTACAAGAATTAAAAAAGCAGTGCGTTTACAATGGTTTTGGATTATTGAGCATGGACGACGAATGTGATGTTCAGTTGCTTATCACGCCTGCACGAGAGGCTGTTTATGGCAAAAAACGCCAGCGTGTGCCGTTTTTCTCGTCGCTGATGGAAAGCAATTATACTCAAAAAGCGGTGTCTTGGACACAAGATGCAGGGCAGCGGTTAATGCGTCCTTTGACCGAAAGTTCTTTGTTGCGTTTTCATCGTCCGTACTATTATCAGTGGACGATTACGGGCTTTTCATCGTTGATTTTTGTAGTAGCGATGTTTCGTTATATTAATGATACGCCTACGATTTTTGCAGACGAAGAAAATCCGCAAAAAGAAATCCAGAAAGATGCTTTTCCTATTGCCGAAAAAACGGACGTTGATGATAGTTTGCATATTTGGGCTTTTAATCGTAAAAAAGAAATGGCAATTATCGAAGAACCGATGCCAGCCGTTACGCCTGACGAAATGACTACAAAAGGAAACGAAGCGGCAGAAGACGGCGTTTATTTGACTTCTGAAAACGGCGAAACAATTTTTTATGATTGTGAAAGGCTCAATCTCGAAGGCGATAATTATGTGATTATGGAAAGTAAACAAGCTGATTTGCAAGCGGCCAAACAAAAAATCGCACAGCTAAAAGCAAAAGGAGTTAAGGCAAATTGCGTTTGGTTGGGTTGTTTTTCTAAAAGTGATTTGAGTTATGTGGTCTTTTTCGACCTTATTTATAACGATAAAAAAGAAGCGACCCAAAAAAGTAAAGAATTTTATAAGTTATTGAAAATGAAAGGTTTAGATGCGTCGAAAATAAAAATTATGTCGTTGGTAAATCGGTAGAGACAAGGCATGCCTTGTCT
>JANMGN010000131.1:0-2229 GCA_031374645.1 Chitinophagales bacterium
TTTGAAAAATCATAAATAACAACTGACCTTTCTCTGCCTTCTAAATCTATACTCCGTATAACATCATTTTCAGCAAAAGCGTAAGTACTGTTCCAGGGGAACTCAGCTGTAAGCGGATCTATACTCAAAAATTTCCCTAACCTTGGATCATAAATTCTAAATCCATAATCATATTGATTTCCATCCCCTTTCACCTCGTCATCTTCCTCCTTACCATTAAACCCGTAACGGTAGTTGGTAGTGGAACTAAACTTTCTTCCCGGCATAATCATACCAAAGGGATAGTATTTTCAAAGAGCTCTACTCAAATATAATAAAAATAAAGTCTAGCTGCAGCGTCTCGATAAGAATCTGGTGCTATAAGGTCAATCAATATAGATATATCTTAAAAATCGCCTTTAACCCCTATTAATCCTTTAATAAGCAGCGAAGGAATTTTCATAAGTCTAAAAATAGCCGGGGGCTTAAAAATAATTTGTCAGGTTGCGCTAATAGTAATTTATAAAGTTTCTTATGTTTATACTTTTCAAATTTGTTTTCTTACTAGGTGAATAATATTTATTTTGGGCTTTATTAGAATCGCTCAAATGAATATCATAATTACTACTTTTAACTCTATATAAAAAATAATTATTGTTTTTATCTACCCTAAAATAAAAATCATAATAGTATCTTATTCTTGTGCCGATATAAAAACTCAGCTTAAACCCTCCATTAATAAATGAGATTTTTCTGAATGGATTAACCTGATATTCTTGTTGATTCAATATCACGTTCTCATTAATAAGAACTGGAAAACGTCTATTATTTGAAAAAAAGCATATTAAAAGACGGTTATTGTACTCTATTTCACAAGAAGAGTTAGGTAAGTATTCTTGTTGTATTTTATTTGAGAGAACATAAATATAATCATAAATATTATCGCCATCTATTTTAGCTTTCAACGAATCAATAACAATAAACCGATTATCTACATGCAGATAACGCAATCTTTGATACTTTGTTATTTTTAAAGAATCGCACAAACGCAAGTTCGATTGAACGGTATCATTCGAAAGGGAAAATGTTTTACCCTTTATTTTGATTTGCGCCAACAACATTGTGGGCAAAAGCATAAAGCAGAATAACAGCCTTTTTTTCATTGTTAGTTAGTTGGTTTCCAAAAAATTGTTCCCCCCGCAGTTCCGGTAGCTTGCAAACCAGGCTGATTTTTTACTCCAGTATTATAAAGGAAATTTCCGCTACTCCAGTTTTTGAGGTCGGTAAATACAGCATTTGGTATATCGGAATGAAAATATTTTTTCTTCCCATTAGCATCTTTGCCAATTTGGTAATTATACCCTTTGGGATAAAAACTTTTAGCGCTACTTAAGTAAGTATTAAAAATATCCTTTGAAATGTTCAGGCTTTTAAAATCTTCAAACTTGTTTTGAGGTGTACCGTTAGGTGAATTCAATCCCCATGCAATAAAATCTATCCCATCCCAAAATCGTGCTCCTCCTGTAGGGTCTGCATTTCCAAGCAATACATCTATAGTACCTGCCCTCGCATAATTGGCCCGATTTGATGAATTTTTATCACTTAATGCAGTCTTGTTTTTAACCGATGAGTAAGAACCTAAAAGTAAATCGCTGAATGATTTTTTAGATGCTTTTGCATTATTGTTATTCGTATGGGCTATCCATAAATATTCAGTTGAGGATTGTGATAAGCCTTCTTGCATTATCACATAAGAAGCGACCTGGAATTTATCGTGATTAATATTTAAAGATTTGGGATTAATAGCTTCTTTGTATTTTTCAATTTTCTTATTTCCACTTATATCAGTTACTTCCCTTGTTTTAGTCTCAATTCTATCGGCTGTAAATACTTGCTGACTTGTTCCTATCCTTCCTAAAAAATTTCCGTCTGCTGCATAAAAAAACTCTAAGCCATCAAGGTCAATACCAGCTATGGGATTGTTACTGGCAAACTGAAAAGGAGTCAATTCAGGATATTCAGCAGTTATCGGATCAACACTCAAAAACCTTCCCAGCCTTGGGTCATATATCCTCATACCATAGTCCTGCTGGTTACCATCTCCCTTCACTTCATTATCATTTTCCTTTCCGTTAAACCCATACCTGTACCCGCCGTTAAACTTCCTTCCGGGCATCACCATACCGAAGGGATAGTAATGCTTTTACAGCTATTCCAATCTCAGCTTTAGTTTCAAAGAATGTTTGCCTG
>JANMGN010000134.1:0-4496 GCA_031374645.1 Chitinophagales bacterium
TTTTATTTTAAGTATTTCGCTGCAAAATAAGTAAGAAAAGCTAAATATCACAATAGTAGGTGGATATTTTTAATTTTTAAATAAAAAACGCTCCGATAGCTTACACTTATCGGAGCGTTTTAATATTTTTCAAAACAAAAAATTAACCCAAAGTAAGTAATTTAGCTCGAGCACTTATCGTATTTTAATGTCTTAATAGCCAAACCTCTGCTTACGCTAATGGTGAGCTATCGACATGCTCGTATTGAGCCAATTTGATTTTGAGATTTTTACTTTAAAGGCATTTTACCATGATTTTGCTTGAAAAGGGTAGCGTTCCTCGTATAGAGCGACAATCATTTCAGTCATTTTTTCACGCAGATTTTCCATATTTTCTTTTTCGGTAGCGGAAATAAAAATGTTATCGTGTCCGAAATTATTTTTCATATTTTCACTTAATTCTTTCAAGATGTCTTTTTTGGTTTTCACATCTAAGTAATCATCAAAATAAAGTTCTCGGTAACGGTCAATTTTATTAAAAACCATGAGTGTTTTTTTATCTCCTGCACCGATTTCACTTAAAGTAGCTTCTACGGTTGCCACATGATGCTCAAACAAAGGATGAGAAACGTCCACGACATGAATTAGCAAGTCACTTTCTCTTGTTTCGTCTAAGGTAGATTTGAAACTTTCGACCAAATGATGTGGCAATTTTCGGATAAAACCTACGGTATCCGATAATAAAAAAGGCATTGTTCCGAAGACAACTTTTCGTACAGTCGTATCAAGCGTTGCAAAAAGTTTATTTTCTGCAAAAACCTCTGATTTAGAAAGTACATTCATCATGGTCGATTTTCCAACATTAGTATAACCAACTAATGCCACACGAATAATTTCGCCTCTTCCTTTACGTTGCGTAACTGCCTGACGGTCAATCTTTTCTAAATCTTTTTTCAAACGACTGATATGGTCACGAACAATACGACGGTCGGTTTCGATTTCTTTTTCGCCTGGTCCACGCATACCGATACCGCCTCGTTGTCGCTCTAAGTGCGTCCAAAGACCACGTAATCTTGGAAGTAAATATTGCATTTGTGCCAATTCTACTTGAGTTTTGGCTTGTGCAGTTTGCGCACGGCTTGCAAAAATATCAAGGATAAGCGTACTTCTGTCAATAATTTTTACTTTGAGTGCTTCTTCTAAGTGATTGGTTTGTTTTCCAGTCAAATCATCATCAAAAATAACCATCGTGATGGAAATATTATCTTCAATGTAGCGTCTGATTTCTTCTACTTTTCCGCTTCCGAGGAAAAAATGATTGTCAGGATGCGGCAGTTTTTGGGTAAAACGTTTGATACAAGTTGCGCCTGCCGTCAATGCCAAAAATTCGAGTTCGTCGAGGTATTCTGTAATTTGACTATCCGTTTGCTTGTCTGTTATCAAACCAATTAATACTGCCACCTCGGGCTGTGCTTGTATGCCTTTGGTATCTTTTTTACTTATCGAAAAATCGTTTTGTGCCATATCTTAATTTAAACTGCTTTTGTATTGCTGCAAAAATACAAAATACAATGCTACTTTGGAGTAAATTTTAGGTTTATTTTTAAGAACAATTTGAACAAAAAAAACCGCTTAGAAAGTATCTACTCTCGAAGCGGTTTTTTTATTTTAAAACCGTACATGTACAAAATAAAAGTTTGTGAATTCCACAAAATTATATTAAAACTTCGTTTTGATATAATTCGTGGTTTCAAATATAAATTTTTTAATACGTTTGTCTGTAATACGAAATACCCATTTGATTTTTAATATAATTACATCTATGCGCCATAGTAGCGTGGCTATATAGTTCTTCTGAATTACATCTTTTAAAGAAATTTTAGAGGCATAACAAAAAAAAATCCAAATGTGATGTGCTGCGAGAGTTACCTATTTTGAAAATTTATTTTCACATAACTAATTGATTACCAATAGTTTTATAGTAACGCATATTAAAATATCTCCTTAAATAATTTGTAGCAAAACTATGCATTACAGAAAAAAATCATAAAAATTTGCATTTGTAAAAAGTATCTTTCATCTTTGCTTTATTAGTTCATAATAGAGCTGATATTATAAAGTAAATTATTGCGTTTCGCATTAAAAATACTATCGAACCTTAAAACTTCTCGAAAAAAGTATATACCCGATAGTAGCAATTGCGTTACGCCTACGATATATAATATATGCGTAGGCGTTCCTTTGCTATGGTGGTCTTCGAAGAGCCGAAGGTGTAGCAACTGGAATGGTCTGCGCTTTTTTATTGGTGTAAGTCTGGAAAAACATTACTCTTAAAAAAAGCTATCCTTCCTTTTAGTATATTCTATTATTTTTGTCATTTTTAGCATAATTCTGTAATAAGTATAGAATTATCCTGCTACATTTTCACATTACTATATAAGGTCTTATACCTTTTATGGCTATACCGTTTATTATATATTCTTAAATATTTTTTTAACACTTTAAACAATTAACACGATTATGAAACAACACACCATTTTCAAAATTCTATTACTGCTCTTATTTGGTGGTTCTGGGAAGGACTGCTGGGCGCAAGAGCAAAGTACAACCACTTTACAACAAACAGAACAACCCAAGTTATTCTCTATTGATGAAAAAACAGGTAGAGTTGTCGGTTGTGACTTGATTCAATTATCAAAAAAGACAAATTCAAGTTTACAAAAATCAGAACAAGTAAGCATTAATGTGCAACAATCTCTTTATAAAAAAATAAAAAAGAAAGGGGATGTCTTGTTTACAATGATGACATCAGATAAAAAACACTTGATTTGTCTTGATGGTTCGCATGGCGACTATTTAAATGCAATATACTTTTTTGATTCAAAACTAAAATTAGTTAATAAATTTGTCTTTGATGAAGCACAACTTTTTTATGTCAGATTTAATGAATCTGAAACATTTCTTTGCGTATCAGGGCAGTTTAATGGCAACTTTTATTTCTTTACAACTGATGGAAGACTAAAGAATCATGGAAATTTCAATAAACTAACTGGTGATGACGGTACAAGTTATGGTGAAATAAATATTAGCAAAAATGGCAAAATATGGCTACTACAAAACAATGAAACTTGGATTTATGATAATAATGAAAGTTTAGTTGGTAAGATTAAGGTTTCCTCTAATTCAAAATTTGATGATACCAATGATAGAATTATTTATATAAATAAAGATAAAATTCACATATATAATTATCGTACTCGTAAAATTGACTTCATTTCTGAAACAATGAATAATTTGAATGCTGGGTATTTTAAAAATGGCAAACTATTTCTTAACTTAAACGACAAAATTTATGAATATGAATGTACGCAAAAATAATTATTTTATCATTTTGATAACATTACTTACTATAGAACTAAATGCTCAAGCTCCTATTTGGCCTACAGTATCTAATACTTGGAATAAAATTAACTGTACTTTCTCAGAAATACATCCTACAGGAACAGATCACATACATGGAGCCATTGATATAAACATGGCTAATAACCAAGAGTTTAAAGCTATTTCAGATGGAAAAATTCGTCAAGATGCAAGTTCTAATGATTTTCTTATAGTAGAACACGATTTGCAAACATTAAATGATATTAATTCTAGTCTAAAGAGAGTAAAATATGGAGATGTGACGGATCCGCTATCAGGTATATCTGATTTCCTAAATGTAAATCAAGGTAAACCATTGGGATTTATAGTAAGTGGCGGGCATCTCCATTTTGAAATGTGGATTAGAGATGGTTTAAATCTACCTTGGCGAAGAGTAAATCCATTAGATAATCCCAATGCTAACTATACGAATTTACCACCGAACGAACCCGATACTTGGAATCCAGAATTAAACGATGTAGTTCTTCATGGAATATCTGAACCAATAGGAATTAATTCAGGTATAATTGCAACAGGTACAGGTGTTATAAATAATTTCCAAGGAAATCACACAAGGATACACTTTTTAGATCATCCTGGTCAAACTAATGCAAATGGGGCAGCATATAACTCTAATACTGGTAGAGTCATCGTTTTTGGCTCTATTGGCTCTATTTTACACGAAAGAGATCCCAGAGTTACTAATCCACCTACAGCAATTGGTACAGGTTTGGGGATTCATTCTGCTACACTTAATATCGATAATCAAGAAAAATACTTTGTAAAGTTTGACGAAATATTAGATACGGAACTTACGAGCACAGTAGATTTTTATGCAACACCATTCGACCCTCCAATGGCATTTGGCAATAATGATTATCTCAAAATGCGCCGCATTACAGGAGAAACTGCTCGTCGTCCGCATAAACTAATGTATTAGATATGAAATAAACTTAATACCTTTGGGAAAAAATAATAATGGGACAATTGCAAGCAAAATCAGTAATTATAAGTAAACCTCTATTGAATTTACTAATAGAATTAACAAATCAACATAAAGTAAGTGACCAAATAAAGAGTCGAATAAAAATAATACA
>JANMGN010000137.1:0-7800 GCA_031374645.1 Chitinophagales bacterium
CGTTGTAGCGAAATCATCGCATTGTTGTTCGATGCGATGCGGTTATTGAGGTCTTCGGCAGTTTGCATATTCAAGACACCTAAACGCCAGTCTTTATCCAATTTTCCACTCAATCGCAAGCCGCCAATGATTTTATTTTCAATCGTATTATTGAGCGTATCGGTTACAAGTCCGATGCGACGAGAAAAAAACGGTCGTGCTTCGCTGAATGTGTTGCCATAATTGCCAAAAAGATCGTTGTTATCTATAAAAAATTGACGTTTTTCGGGTAAAGAAATCTCAAAACGGGTCAAATTGGTTATAATATTATCTACTTCTACATTAGAAAAATCAGGATTATACGTCAAGTCGAGGTTCATCGTATTTCCAATTCCAATTTTGGCATCGCCGCCCAAAGTAAAGTCTTTGAAACTTTTGTCCGTAGCGAAATCTTTACCAACAATCGTATTGATGTAAGGAATAGCATAAATCGGTACTTTACTTTTTCCAAGCGGTTTTTCAAAATTTATCTCTCCCAAAAAACCTAAATTTGCCAACAATAAATTTTGTGGAACACGACACCAAGCACTTTGCTCATTGGTTTGAAGGTCAAAACGGTACGTTTGGAAACGCCATTTTTGACTTCCTTCCTTGAATTTTAAAGAACTAAACGGTATCGCAAACTCCAAAGTATAAGAATTATTATCTTTTGTACCTTCTGAAAACCATTTTACGTCCCAAGTCGGAGTAAAATCTTCTCGGTTCGAGCCGCCGTTGATAATCAGTGCTTCTCGTTGTACGCCATAAGCATTTGCGCTAAAAACAAAAGCATTGTTTCCATCATTGAACGTATCAAAAACAACTGTAACATTATCATTCGTTGGCCCAGAAAAATCTCTTCTGAGAGAAGTGATTACGAAGTTTTTATCCTTTGCCTCAGCTCTAATTCCGACATAAAGCATCTTGTCGTCATAGAGCATTTTGACCTCTGTTTTATTGATGGATTTGATACTATCTTGCGGAAAATATTGCCAAAAACTGTCTGCTTTATTTGCTTTTTGCCAGACAGCTTCGTCTAAAAGACCATCGAGGATTATTTTTTCGTCAATGTATTTTACAAAAATGGGAGCTGGCATATTTTGAGCAAATAAATCGTAATGTAAGGACATCAAAGACAAAATAAGGATTGTTATCTTGTAATTTAATGCTTTAATACTATTTATACTTTTTACTTTCATAGCCGCAAAGGTACGCAAATATACTTATTTTAACACCTATACAAAACACGGTTTTTTCTTATTTTTGTAAAATCTTAGCTGATAGCTCTTTGTTTAGCAAAAACGACTTTTTTTCATAAAAAACTGCTTTGGTTTACATCAGTTTTGTTGTGAGCAGGAGTTCTCAACGTACATGGCTAAGCTTTTACTTATTTTTATAGCAATAAATGTCAATACAGCTATAAAAAAAGCGTTTCATAAGATCTCCATCCTACAAAACGCTTTTTTTATAACAAAAAATCCCTATCTCATTAGCATAACACTACCTTTCATAGTTTCTTTTTGTCCTGTCGGATAAAGGACTTCCATGCCCCAAACATAAGTACCTATTGGGAGTTTTTTACCATTAAGCGTACCGTCCCAAACGCCTTTTGGGTCATCGGGTGTGTAGTTTTTTATTTCAGAAATTAGGCTTCCCCATTTGTCATAAACCACAAAATAAAGGACTTCTATATCGTGGTCGCCGTGTACCATAAGCAGGTCATTTTTGCCATCGGCATTTGGAGAAAAACCAGTTGGAACAAATATTTTCGGAGAAAATAATACGCTTACGTTGATGTTATCTTTTGAAGAACAACCTTTGTCGTCTGTTACTTTTAGCTCATAAATAGTGCTTGTTACGGGAAATATTTTTGGCGTAGCGCAATATAAACAGCTCATTGTCAGGCTATCCCGTTTATTCCAGTCGTATTTAAACGTTTGTCCTTTAAAACCCTTTTTGAAAAGCCCTATCTTGATAGTGTCGCCAAAATTCATGGTTGTATCTTTTCCCAGCTCGATTTCTAAGGCTTCTGGCTCATTGATTTCTATGTCTGTTTTTTGAAATAAACAACCACGCACGTCTTTTACAGCGATGTCATATACGTTTGCTTTGAGGTAAATAATATTTGAAATCCCGTTGAAAGGCGAGCCATTCAAACTGAATTTGTAAGGCGCAGTTCCTCCGCTTGGAACGATAGCAATTTTACCATTTTTTGAACCAAAACAAGTCAAATCAGTTGTTTGTACACTTGCCGTAACATCCGCAGGTTCGGTCAATTTTGTTTGCTCCGTTACCGTGCAGCCTTGCGTGTCTGTCGCTGTCAAACGATAAATTCCTACCTCTAATTTGTCAATTGAAGTGGTTTTTGCGCCTGTATTCCACTCATATTTGTAAGGGGCAGCTCCTCCTACCACGAAGCTCTCGACCTTACCCGAAAGGTCAGCTTTACAAGCCAAATTTCGAGGTGTGAACGAAATTTTGAGCTTGTTGGGCGACTTGATTTCCACGTCTTTTTTCGTTTGACATCCTTTGGCATCAGTAACATATACCGTATAAGTACCTAATTTTAAGTCACTTGTGTTTGCTGTCTTATGTCCTCCCGATTGGTCATCCCATTGGTACGAATAAGGTGCAGTGCCACCAATGCCATAGACTGTCGCCGTTCCATTTGCGCTTTCAAAGCACGTTGCGTTGGTAATTTTTTCTACGCCCACACCAATAGCTGCGGGATTAGAAATAGTAAAATTTTTCGAAATATTACAACCTAATTTGTCGCTAATCGTAACGCTGTAATTTTGTCCGCCTTGCAAAGCAGTGTTTGAAAAAGACGTTACGCCATTGCTCCATTTGTAGTTTAACTCTGTGATATTCAGTGGTTTATTGGCAGAAGTAATGTTTTTTATTTTTGCTTCGCCATCTTTTCCATCGTGGCAAGCTGCGTTTGTTATTTCTATTTCAGCTTTGAGTTCATCAAGCCCGATGATTTTCACGCTGTCTTTTCTCACGCAACCTTTTGTATCACTGACGCTAACAAAATAGTTTCCAGCCGTTATTTTATCTAAATTTTGGCTTTTTTGACCATTGCTCCAAGTGAAATCAAAAGGAGGCGTTCCGCCTGTTGCAAAAGCCTGTGCATTTCCTTTTTCTCCAAAGCAAACGGTTGCAGTTGCATTTACGGTTAAAAATAATTGGCTCGAAGGCGTTGAAATAGTGTAAGATTTGGCGATTTTGCAGCCTTGTTTATCAGCAATCGTAACATTGTAATTGCCTGATTTTAAGTCGGTTATGTTATTTTTATCAGAAATAAAACTATTCGCACCTGTCCATGTATAAGTGTATGGATAAACGCCACCTTTGATGCTCGTCGTGATGCTGCCTTCGTTTGCGCCATAGCATTTTATATCTGAAACTTGTGCAGAAAAATCAAGGGTCGTTTTTTCATCAACCGAAAACAGTTGTGTTGCTGAGCAATTATTTTTATCATAAATGGTTACGCTGTACAAACCTTTTACCAAATTTTGAAGTACAGAATCTTTTTTCCCACTCGACCAAACGTACTGATAAGGTGGCACAGAACCACTTACTTGTACAGCCGCTTGACCATCAGCCAAAGTTGTACAAGTCGAAATTTTGGAAAAAGATTTTGCGACCAAAGGCGTAGGCGAAGTGATAGAAAACGATGCACTCGAAGAACATCCTTTTGCATCTGTCGCTGTAACCGTATATGTACCCGACGTAAGCAACATAAATGCACCTACGTTATTTTTTTGATTTTCAAACTGATATATATATGGAGAAAAGCCATTTGAAGCAATTGCTTGAATTTTTCCATCTTTTTTTCCATAACAAGATTCGTTTTGAATACTCACAATTTGGAGTGCAGGCGGCAAACAATCTGGTGTAGAACAAGTCGCTGAACCAATTTCTGCACCATTGCTGGCACACTTTGAATTGTTCCCTTTCGCACGTACTTGTAAGGTTATTTTTTGACCTAAACTCAAATTATTTACCTTGTGCGAATACGTACCGCTATTAGCAGATTGCCAAGCTGCCCCATTTACGCTCACTTCAAAATCTGTTACATTTGCAACAGGTTGCCAAGTAAATGCGATGCTCGTTGCGGTCACTTCTTGACAAAGAACCAAAGGCGCATCGATTTTATTTCCGAAAAAAACTTGCATCGAATCCTGCATTTTACAACCATAAGAATCCGAAACAATAACTTTATAAGTTGTTGGTTTTGAAGGAGTTACTTTTACTTTTGGACAATCTTTACAACTCAAACCATCGTCAGGCGACCACGCGTAAGATACAGAATAGGTCGGACGAAAAGTAATATTCCAGTTTTTTAGTGTACCAATTTGTCCCGCTTGGTCATCTGTAATTTGTAATTTCCATTTTCCATTTATCGGATTATCGCCCGTATTCCAAAAATCTTCAAAATTACCTTCTGGTAAAAAATCTCCCGAAAAAGGCGCTGTTCCATCTTTTATTTGCTTGGTTGCCTTTGGCGTAAAACAAGTATTGTTATAATTTTTATCCGTAGTGCCGTTATCTGTCGTAAGCTCTATAAATTTTCCATTTGGCGCAACCAAATACACATCTAAATCTTCGAGGCGTTCGTGGTCTGCTGAAAAACAAACAGATTGTATTATATTTGCTTGCAATTTTGTCGGTATAACACCGTTCACATTTATTTCCGAAAAAGTCGGAACATCGTTAGGGTTTGCGCTCGTGATAGTCGCTATCGTGACGCTATTGTTGTTAGAAAAAGTTACTGGCGAAGTTGGCTCTATTTGCACCGTCGCATCAAGGTTAAAACTTTCTCCTGCACAGATTGATTTATCTACACCGAGGTCAGGTTGTTTGAGTTCGTTGTCTTTGATACTGAGCCAAAGTGTATCTTTTTTACAAGTATTTTGCTGGTATTCTATGCCTATCGTTTCTAAACCTTCGGGCGTTGCATCTTTGATAGCTTCTATATTAAGCGATGCTGAAAGCTGACCAGATTTTATCACAACCTCTTTTACAATCGGCTTATAATCAACATTTTGTGTGGCTGTTCCGCCAATTATTTTTACTGGAATTTTGCAATCCATCGCTTTTTTGGAAGGTAAAGTAAAAGTAACAATAGCATCTGCACAACCTTCGACAGCCGTAGAATTAGCAATAGCGATTTTAGGTACATTTGTTCCAAAACTCTTTGCATCAAGGAAAACACCTGAATCCAAACGCTTGTCTCCGATGTCTGCAATAACTAATTTTATGGTATAAACTTGACAAGGTTGTACAGCAACTTCCGCCGTAAACGCATCTAAATAAGCGTCATAAACGGGAAAATTTGGCGATTTATCGTTGTTGTGGTAATACTGCGCATTAAGTGCTGGACAAGAATTTGGCGCATAAGCCAAGTGAACATTGTTGATAGTTACGGGCAAATCTGTGCCTGGAATTTTAGCAATATTGATGCCTTTGTTTTCAAAAGTGCCATTGATACCAGGACCGCTTATGAAAAATCCAAACAAATCGTTGTAGTCACGGCAAGCGTATTCTGGATATTCTTCTGATGCAAAAACGTAGCGAAAACGCAAAGTATCTGCAGTTGGGCGAAATGTAATGGTATATTTTACCAAATTCTGAGGTGTTTCTTTGGTCAATTTTGCTGCATCAACGTCCGTAACGGTACTAAAATTATTATTGTCAGCATTTACATTTCCAGGAGAATCTGCACCATATAGGTATTGATTTCCGTTTTTCATCGTTTTTACACGACCTGTACTCATGACTATGCCACGCTCTAAGCCAATTGTATTTTTTGCTTTATCAAAATAACCGACAGATATATTCGGCCCATCGTATTTGACTTTCAACACCTCTATACCTTCTCCGAGGAAATAATTGTAAATGAGATTTTCGGGCGTAAGCGGTGCTGCGGCAGCCTCTTCGACCTGCAAAGTTTGTCCAAAAAGATTTATTACGACCCCAAAACTGAGGAAAAAGATAACGTATAGTTGTTTTCGCATTGTATGACGCTTTGCTCACTCGTGCTGGCGAATGAACATTTATGTTATGGGAATTTTTTTAACTAAGTAGTTTAATCAGTGACACGATGTTGGCGTATCATTGAAGTTGTGCATACAATTTTACAAAAAAAAACAAGTGTGAGGAGTGTGTTTTTCTGAGGAGAAATACAAAATTAAAGGAAAAAAATCAACTTGTAAAGGGTTTGTTAAAATAATTTATATCATTATTTTTTATGTGTTGATTACTAAGGATTAATACATTATGGATAAAAATATGTAGAAATGAAAAGAATTTGTGACAATGGTTTTTGGTTTTTTGTTTGTTTATAATCAACGAAAAATAACAACTTGGCGTATCTAATTGTAACACGAATTTTTCTAATTAACAAATTGCACTAATTTTATTAAAGCTTCGTTTTAATTCTGGACACAGCTAAGTATTAACATTTTTCTTAGTGTAACAAATCCGTTGCTACTTATTTAGTCTATTTTTTTATGCTAAAATGTATCGTACCTACGGCACTCAAAACTGTTTTGCTATCTAACGGTGGGTTAAAACCTACCGCTACCAAAAATTCCGAACCTACGGCTCTCAATACACAGTGCACAATTAACCGATTTTAAAAAATAGCAACGGATTTACTACTCTAAGACATTTTTTACCAAAAAAAACCTGCTCAGAAACTATCTGAACAGGTTTTTTTAGATTAAAACAAAGAATATCTTAATCCATTCTCTTATACTTTCTCGGCAGGTCAAAACGAATAACTTTTGGTTTATCAAATTCTATTTCATTGAATTTTAAATCAACATCGAGTGCGCCTGCTTTGTTGCTTTTTCCACTTAAAATACGGCTATACGAAAAATCATGCGCTGTAATTGCACGATAATCTTTGTAATCCATCGTCATTGCTCCTCCGTTTGCGGCATCGTCTATGGTCGATTGATACAGCCTAAATATTTTTTTATCTAAAGCACAATTTGCTGTAAGTAGCTGATATTTAGAGTTTAATGTAGCTAAACTATCTTTAATATTTACTTGATAAGGCGTTTTTGCAAGGTTCATCGGGTTGCCCATAATCATATCTTGTATGAGGTCGAAACGAGGCGGCAAGCTAAATTTAGATGCAATTGCCGAAAGTGGTTTGGCATCGTATTCTTGCTGTATGCGATTAATAATGAAAAGAGAATCGGGTGTGATGAGCGCACGCCCTACTTCAAAACCAAATTTTTTCGCTACTAATAAAATAGCACTGTCTTTTCGGAACTGAATAACGGCATCAAAGTCTATCGAATTTCCGTTTGTAACGATATTTATACTTGCTTTCGCATTAAAAAAATTAGGCGTATAGATTTTTTTTTCTACATTCATTAAAAAAGCCTTCGTAGGGTCTTCTTTTATTTTTATAATTTCGGGCGTAGGTGTAGGAACAACCGCTATTTTTGTACTTTTACAAGCAAAAATAAACAACAGTAGAAGCGGAGCAAAAAAACGAAAAGTAGTTGTGTGCATAAATTTTGAGAAAAATGTTAGAATTTTTCTATTTTAACGAATAATAAAGCGAAATGTTACTTTCTCCTAATTTTAGCCCAAAATTTAGATGTCCTTACAATTTAATCGTATAAATATTTATTTTAATCTAATACTATCTTTAAATTTCATTGTAAAATATAAATTTTGAGTATTTTTGTGCAAAAGTTCTAACTAATAATTTAAAAATGCTTTTAAAAAGCAATATTTTACAATGAAAAAAATTAT
>JANMGN010000699.1:0-4354 GCA_031374645.1 Chitinophagales bacterium
CAAGCACTTTTAAAGCAAACGTACCAGCCAACTTAGTCGTCGGGTTTAGAACATTTGTACTTGATAAAGATGTCGCACTAAACCATTCATACTTGATAGTTGGTCCTTTTGTAGAGCTTCCACCAAGTGTAATTTCTCTACTATCACAGTTTAATTCTTTGTCCACACCTGCATCTGCTACAGGGATTGGGTCAATCGTAATTTTGAAACTTGAAGAGGCATCAACACATGGTGCTTTTCCTTTTACAGTATATGTAAATGTATATGTACCTGGCGCTGTATTTTTTGTAGCAAATGTACCATCAACAGCATTGAAACCTGCTGCAAGTGGCGACACTGACCAAATTCCACCAGCATCTCCGTTTACAATATCATTAGAAAGTGTAAATACTTTGTCAATACCAAAACACAAGCGGCTTCCGTTTGTCGCAAAACCTGAGTTTGGAGGTACGTTTACGGTTACATTAATGTTAGTATTTAAGTTAGAAGTACAACCATTCGCATCTATCACTCTCGAGAAGCTATAAACAGTATTTTCGTCTAATTTAAATGACTTATTAATCGTATTATTAACCGTTTGCAACTCTAATTCTACCGTTCCGTTGGCTTTATAGAAAACACTAAACGAAGGTTTTCCAGTCAAATCAACTGTAATATTTGCTGCCTCACCTTTACAAATTGTTTGGTCTGTTCCGATTTTTGCAGTTGGGTTTTTATGCCAAATCACTGGCGTACCAAATGATACTTTTATACAAGAATAGGTCAAATCTACTTCATTGTTTGCTTTTTTATCTCCTACTACATAAGAAATATAATAGAATTTATCATACTGCATTTTGGCATTATCAAAAGCAAATTTACCTGTTTTGTTGTGTGCAACTGCATTTACAAGTGCTTCTCCATTTCCTTCGTGTAAATAAAACTCAAAAGTATCATCTCCATCTAAGAAGACACCACTGTTTGGAGGTGTATCTACTTGAATTTCTTCGCCTTCACATTTATCAATCTGCTTATTATCCATGAGACCTGCGAGTGACTCACAAGGACAAGTATTGTCAAAATTTTGTGTCCATGGGATACAACTCACATCATCTTTTATAGAAACAGTTACGGCTTTACCTGATTGAATAGGGTCAGAAATAAACTGATTTCCTACAATTTTTCCAGGTGCAGTGTTGTTTGCTGCATCTATTGTGAATGGTGCTTTTCCTGTCAAATCAATCGTTAAAACATACGTTTTGTTTGTATTTGCACAAGTTTTTACTTCTTTTCCACTCAAATTACTTGGCGAAATCAACGTAGCAATTACTTTGGACGAATCCTTACAAATCGAGTTGCTCGCTGTCCAAACAAATGAATAAACGCCATAAGTAGCGACCGTAGCGATTGCTTGAGGGTCGTTGATATTAGGGGAATAATTGCTCGGGTCAATCACTTGTCCTTGAGCATTTGTACCTAACCAAGAACCATTTTGAGCTGGTGTAGCAGTCAACAACACTCGACGTGCGCAAGTATCAACACTTACAACTCCTGTTGTAGGAACTGGTACGCAAATAAATTTCACATCTTTGTAACGAGAAGATAAACAAGGATCTTCTAATTTTACAGAAGTTCCACTTGCTGTTTTATTTCCTACGCAGAAAATAATAGAGTACGTTTTGTCACAAACTAATTTATTAGCATCAAAATTAAATTCTCCAGTTTGGTTTCTATCAAAAATAGTAATCGCTGGGTCTTTCGGATTTGAGTTATCTGTCAATAAAAACTCATAAGTATCATTCGCATCTAATAAATCAGATGTTCCTCTTACGGCTTTCATTGTAGTACCTGCACAAACATCATTTACTTGGAATGGTCCTGCATCAGAAAGACAACCACAAGCATACGATTTTTCTACTTTAATCGTATCACATTTGTTTGCGTCAGCTATTTTAAAACAATAGTTTTCTCCACTTTTTACCAATGCCGATGTAAAGGTATATGGCGCAATACTTAGTGTTTTTATGACAGTATTCGTTTGACAATCCAATATTACATAAGGCGGTACACCTCCTGAAACATCAAAACTTACCGCATAATTTTCGCCCTGTCCATCGCAAGTGTATTTTTCAATCGTATTTTGTAAATTACCTTTTTTGAAAGTAACTTTTACAGCCGCTGAATCTTTACAAGTGCCACGTGTTTCTACCCAATTAAAAGTATAAGTACCTGGAGGCGGAGCAATAGTTACAGTAGTATTTGGAGAAGTCAATTGACTAAACGTACCATTTGTAACTGCTTTCCATTTTCCTGTTGTACCTGCTGGAGAAGGTGTTGCACTCAAGTTTGCAGCTAAACCACAAATATCTTGATCTACACCTGCATTTGGTGTAGGAACACAATCCCAACGTACTTCTTGATTTTGAGGTGTAATTTGGAAACAAGGATCAGCTGGGTCTGGAAAATTATTTGCCAATTTGTTTGCCATGATATAACCTATAAAATAAGATTTATCGCACTGCATAGTAGCCGCATTGAAAGAAAACTCTCCTGTTTTGTTAAGTGCAATATATGATGTAACAGCAGATGCCGTTCCTTCATATAAGGCAAACGCAAAAATATCATTTCCGTCATCAAATTGAGTACCATCTTTATGTAAGGCTTTTACTTTTCCACCTTTTGAACAAGCTGAAAGTACCGCTGTCAAATCCATTTCTCCTGCTTTTGTTATACAATTACAGTTTACAGAATCTTTTAAAGTTGCCGTACAACTTCCTGATTGTATTGTATAAGTGTAAACATTATTTCCAACTTGTGGTAAATCTCCAGAACTCACAGTATAGGGCGCAGCAGAAATTACTTCGTTTGTTTTTCCCATACCACTAATAGTATAAGGAGGATAACAACCTACAATATTAAAGTCCACTTTGAATGTTTTTGCAACAGGGTCACAAGAAAATGTAGGCACTGATACCTGTGGATTTTGGCTAAAAATAACATCAACCGTATCTTTTCCATCACAACCAGCAGGATTACTTTCTGTCCAAACAAATGAGTATTCTCCACAAATATCTACTATTACATCTGATTTTGGTGCTTTATCGTCAGCAAAAATAGCTGTTCCTGTACCTTTTACCTGTGTCCACATTCCAGTATTACCAGCTGCTACTACACTTCCATTTAGTTTTGTTCCTAAACCACAAACTGATTTGTCACTACCAGATGTAGGACTTGGTGCATTGTCTGTTTGAATTGGAATACAGTATTTTTTTCCTATGGTATCACAATTATTAGTTGCATTGACACAAACTTCATTTGTGAGCGAAACCTTTGTCCATTGTATCGTAATGTCATTTCCTGACATAGAAATAACATTTCCACCTGTAACCGTCCATTTGTAGAGCGTAGCATAAGCAACAGAATCTACGGTATAAGTTACAATATCATTTTTACAAGTTTTTAATTTTCCTGTAATATTTGTAGGTGCTGGCGGCAACTGATTAACCACTACATTGAGTATTGCAACTGGTGCAGCACCACATTTGTCTTGTACTACGACTGTAATATTACCTGTTTGAGCAGTATTTGTAAACATTACTTTTATCGTAGAAGTATCTTTTGTGCCTTTGATTACAGCTCCTGCTGGAACTGTCCATGTATAAGAAGCGTTTGGTGTTGTCAATTTAGGGACAGAATAAAACGCTGAATCATTTTGACAAACTGGTGTTGGCCCCGTAATAATTGGTTGTTTCGGCCCTTCATTTAGTAACACATCTAAACAACCTGGCGTACTTGTTCCACAAACATTTTTAGCGACTGCACAAACTTTGTAAGGTGGCGTAGTTCCCCATTTTACATTAATAGTAGCTTGATTGGTAAAAGTAGCAGGTGTACCACCCGTTACTGTCCAATCGTAGGTCGTTCCTGATGCTTGCGAAAGCGTATATGAAGCAGTATCTCCCAAACAAGGATACGGATTCATTGCGATAGGCACGGGTGGTGGCGGATTAGTTCCACTACCTACCACATCTATACAGCGTACTTTTGAGCAAGTTTTAGTTACAGAACCATTGCCCGTATTCAAGGTATAAGTATAAGAAATAGTTACACAGTATTGACCAGCTGTTGTAACAGTTATGTCAGGTGTAGTTGCGCCTGTACTCCACAAATAGGATTTTACGCCAGGATTTGCAGCATTCGACGTTGGTAGAAACAAAGATGCCCCAGCTTTTATCGTAACAGAGGTATTGATACAGTCCAAAACAGGATTTTGAGGCGTAACAATAGGCGTTATTTTAATACATTGTAAAATAAAGTTATATTGCGTGTCACATTTTGTCGGATGCGGCGTGTATTCGACATTGTAGTTTTGAAT
>JANMGN010000701.1:0-3994 GCA_031374645.1 Chitinophagales bacterium
GAAATTTTCATAGAACCGATAGCGTGTTCAATTTTTACCCTATCTTTAGAAACAGATTTATTATGCTCTTTTTGTTCTTCTGTTAGAATTGGCTCGGGTCTCTTTATTTATTAAATTTATAATACGCTCATCTTTAATGCGTTATAACTCTTTATATAATGTTTTATACGTCGTTATATCTACGCCTGTATAACTCGTAAGGAGCGTTTACTATTTGTTCTTATATAGGTACTCGTTACTGTCATTGGAACATTTTTTGATTTCTAAATCCAAAAACTATTCTCTTTTTTCGTTAATTTTATATTTGAACAAGTTTAATGTAAATTTCGAAGGATTTTTCTCAAAATTAAATTTATTTATTGCCCCTAAAAAAGCATGGAATGGACTAACAGGCTATATAACAAATGAGTTTGTAAGCAAAAATACTGAGGGGTATCCCGATGCCGTTCACTACATCTGTGGACCCGAAAAAATGAGAGAAATCTGTGAAAATGCCTTAAAACAAAAGGGACAAACTATTTATACTGAACGCTTCGTCGGCTCATCTTCATCTATTGCAAACAGCAACAAAAATGCAGTGCTGAAAGTGAATTTTGGTAAAAAAGAGCATGACATCAAGTTAGCCGAAAACTCGTTACTCGATGGGATGTTAGCCGCAAAGCCAAACCCGCCTCATGCTTGTAAAATGGGAACTTGTGGTTCTTGCAAAGCAACATTGGTAAGCGGAGAAGTCATTGTGGCGAGAGATTTTGCATTAAATGAAGCGGATAGGGCGGCAAATAAGATATTATGTTGCCAATCTTGGGCAAAAACTGCGGAAATAGTTATTAAATTTTAACGAAACATGGAAAAAATTATAAATTGCCTTAGCCTTAGGCAGAAAAAAATCATCGGCTACGTACTTTTAATCTTATCCTGCATGACGTGGCTTCTAATACCATTTATCGGCGTATTCAATTTGGGAATTGAAAAAACAGCGATTTTATTGACGACCTTAATCGTGCTTGGAGAAGTATGCTTTCTGCTGTCAATTGTCTTTTTGGGTAAAGAAGTTTGGCAAAAAATCAAGCAGTTTTTTGTATTATGGTGGGATAAAATTCGCAATTTCAATAAGCATTAATTTCACTAATAGAAAATATAACCCAAAAATACTTACCTTTGCCATTATTTGAATTTTACAATTATGGAAAATATAAGTATAAAACAATTTTATAAAGAAATATTTGGCGAAAAAGGTTATTTACTCGATAATTTCTTGGACAATAATTGCTCAAATGACTTGTGGCATTTCAATGTGTTCGTTATTGAAAAATTTTATCACAGTAGTAAAAACAAAGCTGAAATGTCTTACAACCGAAGGTTGTATTACAAAATTAGTTTGATTAAAGGTAAAAATTTGGTGGAGTTTGCCGATAAATCTGTACTGATTGAAACACAAGGTATTTTGTTTGCAACGCCCAAAATTCCGTATAGATACATACCTCAAAATGAAAATCCGTCAGGTCATTTCTGTGTATTTACAGCAGCGTTTTTGTCGAAATCAAAAACAGGAATATTGATTGATGAATTGCCTATTTATCAACCCAACAGCGATTTCGTGTATCAATTGAATAATACACAATATGATGAAATAGCGTTGATTTTCAAGAAAATGGACACAGAATTGTCGTCTGACTATGCTTTTAAATATGATTTGCTACGCAATTATGTTTTGGAACTTATTCATACGGGTCAGAAATTGAAGCCAATAGAGAGTTTAATCAGTAATACTAATGCTTCGGGTAGAATTTCGTCTTTGTTTATTGAGCTGTTGGAAAGGCAGTTTCCGATTGAAAATGATGCTCAAAAAATACAGCTCAAAACAGCCATTGATTTTGCAAAAACGTTGGGTGTACACATCAATCATTTGAACAAAGTATTGAAAGAAACGACGGGTAAAAGCACCACCGAAATTATCAACGGAAGAATAACAGAAGAAGCTAAAATATTGTTGAAGCAAACACAATGGAATGTTTCCGAGATTGCTTTTGCTTTGGGTTTTGAAGAAGTGGCTCATTTTTCTAACTTTTTTAAAAGACATACTGATCTTTCTCCGCTAAAATTTAGAAATTGATTGTTTTTTACAAATAGTAGATTGTTTTTTACAAGCAACGAAATTACTTTAAGCACGACCTTTGTGGCTCAAATTTAATCGTAATTTTAAAATTAAACAATCTGTAAAATGACAAATTCAATCAATAAAGTAGCCTTAGTAACAGGCGGAAGTCGTGGTTTAGGCAAAGACATGGTCAAACAATTGGCAAAAAAAGGTTTTGACATCATTTTTACCTATAATAATAGTGTAAGCGAAGCCGCTACGGTGGTGGACGAAGTGGCTGCTATGGGTCAAAAAGCAAAAGCCATACAATTAGATGTTGCTAATTCAAAAAACTTTGATGCTTTTGTGGAAAGCGTCAAAGCAGCTTTGACAGCCGATTTTCAGACAGAAAACCTATATGCTTTAGTCAATAATGCAGGTGTTGGTGCGCACATAAGCATCGCCGACACTTCCGAAGAAGTTTTTGATGCAATGGTAAATATCCATCTGAAAGCACCTTACTTCATTACCCAAAAACTTTTACCAATTATAAATGAAGGAGGAAGTATTGTCAATATTTCTTCTGGACTGACACGGTTTAGCTATTCAAACTATGCGCCTTATGCGATTATGAAAGCTGCTATTGAAAGCCTCACGAGGTATCAGGCGCAGGAGTTGGGCAGTAGAAAAATACGGGTAAATACCGTCGCACCTGGTGCTATCGCAACTGATTTTGGTGGTGGTGCAGTAAGAGACAATCCAGGTTTAAACACAATGATAGCAAATATGACTGCGCTCGGCAGAGTTGGTTTGGCTGACGATATCGGCAGTGTAGTCGCATTTTTATGCAGCGATGATGCAAAATGGGTAAACGCTCAACGAATTGAAGTGAGTGGCGGCATACATATTTAGTATTTTCTAAAATGAATAAGCGTTTGGTTATTTCGCCCCTTTTTGAAGTTTTCGCTTCAAAAAGGGGCTTTTTATCATTTTTATTCAAAAATAGGTTTCATAAAACTTCGATCATAGCTCACGATACAACGGTTTTCATTGGCATAAGCAAATGCTTTTTGACAATCAGTATCTGTTTTTATACGCTCTCGATATACTTCATAAGCCGCTAAACTCGGGAAAGAAAACAAGGCATAAGCAATATTATTCGAGCCTTCGTGCGGCAAAAAATAGCCATGATGAATACCTCCAAATTTATTGACAAGTGGTATCCACATTTTTCCATAATTTTCAAACTCTTCGATTTTATACGGATCTATGGTGTATTTTAAATAACAAGTTATCATTTTTTATATTTTGTTGAGAAGTAAAAATAAAAGTACAATGCAAAATTAAAAATACCAAGCAAATTTTCATCTGCTTGGTCTTTAATTAAGTTGATATTGAGAAACGAAACCCTATTTGCGCTTCAATTATTCTACTTTCATCATTTTTTGAGTTATTACGCCCTTATTCGTTTGTAATTGTATAAAATATGTTCCTTTTGCCCAATTTCCTACTTCCAAAGTTTCATTGTAATTACCTGTGTTTTTTGAAACAACGCCGCTACTGAAAACGATGCGACCTGTATTGTCTGTTACCATTACTTGCAATGGTGTTTCTTTTTCCAAAGTGTAATTGACATTTACAAAAGTATTTGCGAGGCTTGGGAAAACGCTGAAAGATTTTATCTGTGTATTGATTTCTGCTGTATTTACAGTAAAAGGAGGCAATGCAACCACTGTTCCAGTTGGCAATACTGCGAACAAACCAAACGCTGGTTCGCCTGTTTTTGGTGCTAAAAAACCCGAAGCAATTACAATCGCTGCACCACCGCCCAAACCACTCAAATCTGCATTGAATGATGCTACTGCTGCGGTACTTCCTTTTGCCGTTACGTCCAAAATGTATTTTGCATTTGGCACT
>JANMGN010000715.1:0-7980 GCA_031374645.1 Chitinophagales bacterium
TAAATTTTATTAAAATTTAAGTATAAAACAGATGTTTTGAGCCGCCAGAAGAGTAGATGCAATTATTAATGTTTTTCCACAAAAGAAAGAGGAGATTTTTAATAGAAAGGTTTGATGTCTGGAAGTTCTATCATAGCAATCTTCCATTTTTAATCTAATATTTGTATAAGTTGTCAAATTTTTTTTACAAAAATCACAAAAAAAGCGTGCATCGTTTGCACGATACACGCAGTGTAGTTTTCCCTATTGCACTCTTTTTTGAAGACTACTACTTCACTAAAACCACATCTCCAGACAGTTTCATCGTCTCGCCATTAACGAGTTGGACTTCAGCGAAATAAATATAAACGCCTGTTTCCATTGGGTCACCGCCGTTGTTCATAGTGCCGTCCCAACCTTCTCTTTCATCGTTAATGCGAATATTTTGATGTTCATAGACTTTGTCGCCCCATCGGTCATAAACTGCCAAAACATTGACAGATGTGACTTGACGAGGATTAGCGAAGACCGTCAATTTTCGGTTGCCTTCGTAACCATCGGGGCGAATGGTGTTGGGAATATATACTTTCACATCTCGATTTATCCGTATGCGAGCATCAGCTGTTGCTACACAATCGAACTTATCTTTTATAGAAACGACATAAACTACTCCGTTGAGTGGTTTTGCGATAGGGTCTAAACAATTTGGACAATCCAACCAATTGGATGGATTCCATGTAATGGATTTTATTTCTTTTGAACCCAGATTAGGCGTTGCAACGAGCTGCAATGAATCGCCTGGAAAAATCAGCGTGTCGCTTGGCGTAACTTTTACCTCGGGCGCACGGTATTCTGGAATTTTTAAGCCCATTTTTAAAATACAACCGTTGTAGCCTTTTACACTTACAAAATACTGATTGGGCAATAGTTTTTCGTATATTTTTTGCTGTGTAAAATTAGGAAATGTATCAAAAGCATACGAATAGGGTGGTACGCCACCCATCGCATTTTTTAAATACAATGTACCAAAAGGTGTACGACAATTGGGCGAAACCGCTTCATATTCCAAAATTTTTGGAGACATCGTATCTGCTTTTACAGTCGCTGTAATTGTAGTTTCGCAACCATTAAAATCTTTTACAATCGCCTGATAATCACCATATTGTAAGCTATCTTTTTTGAAAGGTTTACCTCCGATATTGAGCCAATTGAACGAATATGGCGGTGTGCCTCCAAGCCCTTCGGCTTCGATATAGCCGCCATACGGTTTTGCGCAAGTTGCTGGCTTTGTTTTAATAATTTTTGAAGAAAGTGGTTGTGGTTCGCCAACCTCTGCCGTCATAAGAGCCTCGCAATTATCTTTATCTGTAACTTTTACACTGTATTTTCCTTTACCCAAATTTACTGCATTTTTGGTCGTAAAACCATTGTTCCAAGCATACGTGTAGGGTGCAGTTCCGCCGCCAGCGACCGAAAGACTGATGTTTCCGTCTTTGCCGCCATTGCATTTTACCATACCTACCACACTCGAAAGCGTAATTGGGTTGAGTGAAACTTTGGCTTGTCCACTCACTTTGCCGTCGCAGCCTGCGCCACTGACGGCAAGGAGTTGAATTAATCCAACGGTATCAGCCTTTATTTTGACTGAATCTACTTTAATGTTTGTTTCGGTTTTTGTTTTCCCGTTGATTTTATACGTCAATTGATAAGGAGAAAGTCCCGTAAATGTCACGGGCAAATACACCTCTTGACCGATGCGGCAAACGCTCGCATTGATGCTTTGTAGGTTTGCAGTAGGATTAGGAGCTAACGAAATCACTGCATCATCGCTTGTTTTTTGAGCGCAAGCGTCACTTATTGTCAGCGTATAAATGCTTGTTTTAGAAGGATTTACACTAATGTTTGCCGTTTTTTCGCCTGTGCTCCAAGCGTAATTTATTTTACCAATATTACCTGTAACTTTTGAGTTTAGCGTTATCACGGCGCTGCCACAAAAAGAAGTATCGGGAACAGCCAATTTGAAAAGTGGCTTGTCTTTTATTTTGATAGCAATTTTTGATTTGGAACAAGAGCAAGATTTATCCACTGCAATTACGATACTTTCGTCATTTTCTAAGATAGCATCGCTCAAAACATTTACTGGAATACTCGCTGTCATTTGCCCTGCTGGAATAATTACATTTGTCGGAAGTGTCTGATAATCAACACCTTGTGTTGCGGTGCTGCTTGCATCGACGCTAAAATTAATGGTCAAAGGCAGACTTGTATCATTGTCCAAACGGCTAAACGTAAATGCTGTACTATCGCAACCTTCATAGACTGTTTCTTGGTCAAAAGAAAAAGTTTTGGGCGCATAAGGAGCAACAATCGCACTCGCACCAGAGCTGAAACTATTTGCTTTTAAAAATACCGCAGAGTCGTAGCCGTGGTCTTTTACGTCACAAATAGCGAGTTTGATATGGTATTTTTGACAAGGAACAACCGTTGCTTTTGCCAAAAGAGGCGTTGTAAAACCATCAAATTGGGTATCTGTCAAGTAGCTGCCTACTTGCTTTATGGCAGTGCAAGCGGTAGAGGATTTACTAAGCGTATTTACATTGTTCACATAATAATTGCTGTAATCCAAATTGTTCACATTGTTGATAGAAACATTTTGGGTCGAGCCAGGAATAAGTGCTATGTTTTGTCCTTTGTTAGAGTAAGGCCCATTGAAGCCAGGGCCTGAAATAAAAAAGCCAAAAATATCATTATAAGATGAATTTACGTACTCGCAATACTCTTCCGAAGCAAAAACGAACTCAAATTGTATCTCATTTGTAGTGGGAACAAAATCAAATTCGAGAATACATTGGTCGTGCAACGCTTCGCCCGAGCCAAGCAGTTTTTTCAAATCTTTGTCCTCCGTCACGTCTGTTACGGTATAGCCAAAATTGGCGTTATCGTTTGGCCCTTCGGCACTTTTTATCGTTCCAGTGGTCATTACGATACCGTTATTGATTTTCAAAGCGTTTTTTCCACCATTAAATTTTCCTACTGAAATAGGGTCGCCAGTGTATTTTACATTGGTTACATCAAAACAATCGCCGCCAATAAAAACTTTTTTTATCAGTTCTTCGGCAGAAATATTTCCAGTTACAGTGATACCGCTTCCGTTTCTTGCATTTGCGGAAAGGATAGCGTCGTTTTTACTTAATGGTTGAGCGCGCTGCTGTGCAACGCTTAGGTTAAGGCATAAGAGTGCCATTACCGTTGTGAGTAGTAAATACTTCATAACAAGGCGAAAGAGTTTAAAGTCATGACGGTCAGGTCACAACGTTTGGATGATGTGTAAAAAAAATCTGAAATTTGAACAGTATGTTCCAACAAACTACTTGTAGTTATGCGATTGATGGATTACCAAATAGTAGAGCTGAAAGAGCTAAATACGGTTTAGTAGCCATGGCATAAAACCAAGACGATGTTTTTAGAGTTTTGAATAAAAAAACGTAGCAATAGGAAAGCAGCATTTTTCCTCAAAACCTTAATCGAGATTACGGATTTGTTGTTGGTGTGCGTGTATGGAAAAGGATGTGTGTGTAGTTTTTGACTATCTAATAAATAATTTACCAAGTCAGCTTATTGTTTTACGCTAATACTTCGTTAAAAATACTCGCCGATTCACTGCACCGTCTGCGTTTTTGCCTTGTCTTAGCCTAAAAAAACTGCGCCTTTGTTGGTAACTTATTTATTATATAATCTCTTAGAAACTCAAATCATTACAGGCTAATGAAAATGTATTTTTTGTTTCCGAATGTAAAACTACTACAAGTTTTAATAGCTTGTATATGTATAAAAAAACTTTAACTTATGTTAAGGTTTTTTCAAAAAATAACGAAAAACAAATTTGTATAAATATATTATAAATATAAATAATGTATTTTAAAACAATTTTTTGTTTATTTTAAGGAATAAAAAATGATTTTTAAAAATTAAAACCTTGATTTTTAGTTTAAAATAAAAAAATATTTAACGTATATGTTTTTATTTTAATAAATAAAAAATGATAATAAAATGCTTTTTTTAGTAAAAATACTTGCAAGTAAAATATTGAAAAAAGCAATTTTGGTTTATTATTAGACTAAAACTTTAACATTTTTTTTAAAACGTGTTTTCCATATTTTTTCATTTTTTCATTTTGTCGTACGTCTTCGTTGCCTTCATCACAGAACCAATTGAGGTATAAAGCTGCCGCTATGACTTGAAATTTTGGGTAAATTTCTACAAAATTTTCGGGTAATTTTCTGTGTTTTTCATACCCAATTTGATAGTTTTTTTTGAGCATTTTATGGTTTTTAAAGCCTTCCAGTTCGTTGAAAGTAACCGCAATATCCGTCAAAAAATGCCCATAAGCTATTTCATCAAAATCTATCGGAGAAAGTTTATTTTCATTTATAAGCATATTATCAAAGTGCAAATCGCTGTGAATAAGACCGTAATCTGCTTTTGCTTTTCCTGTTTCAAGGAGTAAATTATTTATTTTTTCAAAAGTAATATTTAGTTTTTCTATTTGATTATTATTTAACCTTATAGTGTTTAAAATTTTAGGTTGTACTACTGCAATTAATTGATTATCGATATCTAATACATTTATTTTTTCTTTAAAAAACTCTGCTGCGAGATGTAGTTTCGCCATCATTTCGCCTAATTTTTTTGCAAAATTAGCATCTTTCGTCTTAGGTATTTCGCCAGCTATCCAATTGCAAAGCACTATATAACGTTGCTCATTTTCCCAATCTACCAAAGGAAAATATAATTTTGGGACAGCTTGTACTTCCAAATCTGTATTATTTTTTACGAAAGAAAGAAAAATAGCATTTTGAGTAATTTTTTCAACAATAGCCGCATTGCTTTTTTTATACAACTTTACAATATATTTATTGTTTTGTATATCTGTTATCTTATAAACAATTGTATCGACTGTTTTAAGTAATTGATAATCAACGATTTCAATATTAAAATTTTCTAAAATTATATTTTTTAACATAAAAATAAAAAGGCTTGCTTGAAGTGTTTTTTTTGAAATTTCAGCTACTAAATTACTTTTTATCTACAAAAATACATTAATTTTGCAGAACTTATGCAAATAATTTGGTTCACTTATATAGTAATGCTTTTCAACGCTTCATTTTTGCCCGAAAAAGACGAAAATGGAACGATACGCTTGGATAATCCATCGTTTGAAGGCACTCCACAAGATGCGACTACGCCTACGGGTTGGGTATCTTGTGGCGAAAACTCTACGCCAGATTTACTGCCAGGTTTTTGGGGCGTATATAATATCCCTTCCGATGGAAACTCTTACATAGGTCTAACGACCCGTGAAGATGGTACTTGGGAAGCTATCGCACAGAAACTCCGCAAACCAATGCAAGCCAACGAGTGTTATAATTTTAGCTTAGATTTGGCACGTTCTTCGCAATATGTAGGGTATAATATCCCTATAAAACTGCGAATTTGGGCAGGTACAAAACGCTGTCAGAAACAGCAACTCTTAGGAGAGTCTCCAATTATCAAACATAACAATTGGCTTACGTATAATTTTGAGTTAAATCCAAAAGAAAATTACAACTATATTATTTTTGAAGCGCAGTATGCAAGCGGCATTTATTTTACCTATAAAGGCAACATTCTAATAGACAATTGTAGTGTAATGAAACGCTGCGCACGGGCTTCACTGTAGTTTAGACCCTCCCAATTCTTCTCCGTAATCTTGTCACAAAACGACAAAAAATATTCCCATACATAGAGCATTAGATTATCAAAACACAGTTTTGGTAATGCGTAAATATTTACGAACCAACCAAATGTAAAATTGTTGTTACTTTTTAATTTGTAGCACGAGTAGTCTGTATAAAAGATGCTTTGGTTTTTTATGTCACGTTTCGATTAAAAAGCAGTAAAAAGTCAGACTTAAAAGTCGTAATTTCGCACCAAAGTAAATTTTAGACAAATACAAAGGTTAAAATTTGTTTTTTTGATATAATAAATAAAAATAACGGTATTTTTGTTTTTAGTAAGCACTATTTACGTAAGTATATGAATATGAAGAAGTTATTAACCATTTTCTTGCACCTTTTTTTAGTTTTAAATGTACTTTTTGCTCAACAAAATATGGACAAAAAGGTAAATATGAACTTGAAAAACCAACGTACTATTAGTGCGTTGAGCATCGCCAAGGAAAATATAAACGGTATAAAATTAGTTTGGCAGCCCGTGAATAATGCTGTCGCTTACGAAGTCAGCCTCAATGATGCGCCCTGGATTGTTACAAAACGTACAGAACTCATTGATTTTCAGCATAATGTACATTCTAAAATACAAATTCGCTCTCTTTTTGCGGACGGAACAAAATCGCAAACGGTCATGGCAAAACTCATCGGCGGTTGCGATTTTAAAATAAAGATTACTGGAATGACACAGCCGACTTGCTATGGAGATACAGACGGCTCGATTGCTACCCAATACGAAGGAAACAATCAGACAGGTGTCACGCCAGTTTTTACCTACCAAATAGACAACGGTCCCGTATATAATAGTGCAAACGCACTAAATGGCACTATCTCTGGCGGTAATCATTTACTGATAGCCAAAGATATTTCTATTCCAAACGGGTGTTCTGATACATTGATGTTTTTTATGCCGCAGCCAGATTCTATAAAATTAGATATTGTGATAGATACGGCTCGCTGCTCAAATAATAATTTAGGAAAATTGACGGCTTTACCTTCTGGAGGCACAGGCATTTTCTCTTACTATTGGAATACTTTTCCTGGGACAACCACTGCTACATTGGCTAACGTTTTTGGCAACGTAACTCGAAATATCTTAGTCACAGATTCCAAGCAGTGCAAAAAAAGTAAAACCGTAACTATGCCGCTTATTGCTGGATTGACAGCTACTCCCAAAGTGGATTCTATCAAATGTTATGGTGTCAATAATGCTAAAATTACGGTCAATATAGGTACTGCTGCTGCGCCAGTAGTTTATCAATGGAAAAAAAATAATACTGCTTTTGGCGGAAATACCAGCTCGATTTCAAGTCTTGTACCAGCCGTTTATACCGTTACAGTAACCGATGCAAACGCTTGTACTTATACCAATTCGTTTACCATTACAGAGCCTTTTCCGCTTAAAATAGATGCTATTGTAAAAAAAGCAAGTTGTGTTGCGGCAGATGGAGAAATTACAGTAACTGCAAAAGGTGGAATACCTCAATATACGTATCTTTGGAATTATAAAAATGCTAATACACAGACAATCAATGGTTTATCAAGTGGAACATTCATAGTAACTGTTACGGATAAAAACGGTTGTAAGTTAGATTCTACCTATATTTTAGCTCCAAGTAATAATCTTGATGCGACAATTCAAGTAAATAATGCTAAATGTACCAACTCTAACGATGGCGAGATTGAGGTCAAAATTGTAGTTGGTGGAAGTGTGACTTATCTTTGGTCAGACCCTAATAAGCAAACTACTGCAACGGCTAAAAACCTTGCAGCAGGTAGCTATACCGTTACGATTACAGATTCTTCTGGCTGTACTTTAATCAAAAAAGCTGACGTACAAAAAGGCTCGCCAATTGTGATGACGCTTACACCTACAACCGCAAAATGTTTTAATTCTACTACCGAAAAAATAACTGCAATCGCCAACGGAGGCAACGGTGGTTTTACTTATAAGTGGAATACCAATGTCACAGATGCGATACTTGATAATATATCGCCAGGGACTTATACAGTGGTTGCGACAGATATAAAAGGCTGCACTTTGGAAAAATCAGCTACTATCACATCGCCAAGTGCTATTAAGTTTTCTAACGAAAAAGCAATTGCCGTAAAATGTTTTGGCGATAGCAATGGCGAAGCAAGTATCAATGCTACAGGTGGAACAGGTGCTTTTACTTACAAATGGAATGACCCAAATGCACAAATTACCAACAAGGCGATAAATTTGAGTACA
>JANMGN010000731.1:0-1877 GCA_031374645.1 Chitinophagales bacterium
AGTATAGAAGTGAGTAGCGATTTGCCCAAAGGAATATACGTCGCACAAATAAAAGACGAAAAAGGTAAAATCTTAGGACAGCAGATGATAGTAAAACAATAATTTACTGATTAAAACAACAAAACCATGCGTACATTAACCTTATTACTTTTTTTCGTAGCGAATTTTACTTTCGCTCAAAAGCCATTTACAACCTTTTCTGAATTGTCAAAGGATTCTCTATCACTATACAGTTCTATCAAAGTAAGCGATGGCTACGTGTATTGTTTTTTTTCAGAAACAGTGAAAATAAATAATGATGGTAAAATTGTCAAAAAAATTGATTTTAAAAAGAATGGTTATCAGAGTTCAGGTCGAATTGTACGCCTAAATAATCGTAATTTTTTGTTCGGGATATTTTTCCCTATTTTTGATGGAACTAATGTTAAGTTTTTAATCAGTAATGAATATAGGGTAGTAGTAGAACTTGATGATAATCTGAATATTCTATCTGAGAAAAAATTCCAGAAATTACCCGAAGGCTACTTTTCTATAAACTTAGAACAAACCACAGGGGTAATTGCAACCCAAGGGGAAGTATTGAAGCTATCTAACGATACGCTGTACAGTATTCAGCGTTACATCACTGTTGATAGTTCTTGGTTTCCTAATGGCGGAGGTTCTAAATATGAAATATTAGATTTAAAAAATACCAAAACTATACTTACAAAAGAGCTTGAAGGTATAGGAAAACACCTCCACTCCATTTTTTCTAAAAATTTTTTCTATGCTTTAGGTGACATAGGTAAAGGACTTTTGGGAGGCGGAGGAACTTCTGTTCTTAATACTATTGGGCAATTTGACCTTGATGGAGTATTGCAAAAGGCTATCTCTTATGATAATGACCTTTCTGGCTCTTACGGACAAGGCTCAGTAGGGCAGTTGCAAGACAATAAATTATATCTTGCCTACACCAGTCTAATAACTGATTGTAAGACAACCACGATAGACATCAGAGGCCAATCACTTAATTTGCTCAAAAAAGTGAAAATTCCCGATTGTGGTATAGTCCCTTCAGGAAGCGAGCCATTTTTATTTGAACCCAACGGAGATTTTTATTTTTCTACACTCAAAATGGATAGCTTAATACAGCGTGTAGCCTTATACAAATACGATAAAAATCTAAATCAAATTTGGTCCAAAGAGTATGATTTATCTGTTTTGGTTATGTCCCTCAAAATGACAGACGACAATCATATATTGATGGAATGTTTAGCAGCTGGGTCATCAAACAATAATTATCAAATACGCCTTTACAAAATTAGCAAAAACGGCGACATTACCGCAATCACAACACTTGGTACGGTAAACATTCCAAAAACGCTATTCTACCCTAATCCTTTCCAATCGCAACTCTCTCTACAAGAAAATATCGAAGGCGCAAGCGAAGTACAACTTTCAGACATCAATGGTCGCATCGTGGGCATTTTTTCATTGAATAAAAATAGTATAGAAGTGAGTAGCGATTTGCCCAAAGGTGCTTATATTGCCCAAATAAAAGATGCAAAAGGTAAAATATTAGGACAACAAATGATTATAAAACAATAATTTACTGATTAAAACAACAAAACCATGCGTATATTAACTTTATTACTTCTTTTCATATCGAATATCGCTTTTGCTCAAAATAAGTTGCAAACCTTTTCTGAATTATCAGAGGACTCTCTTGTCAGTAAGTAGGCGTATAGAAATAATTTGGAATTTTTTGTTGTTGTAAAATAACATAAGTAGCTGAATAAAATGAAGTTATGTTATTATTTTACAACGACTTCCCTTTAAAAAAATTGTGATTATTTTAGTCCAACTACTTAGAAGCAAATTTATTTTCTTAAAATTTG
>JANMGN010000148.1:0-7044 GCA_031374645.1 Chitinophagales bacterium
CTAATTTTTTGACTTACATCTTTTGACTAATAATTTATTAAACAATTTTTAAAACTAAAACAATGAAACATTTCTATTTTATTTTTTTATTTCTACTAAGTATTACTCACTTAGACGCTCAAACGCTCAATATTCACAAAAATTTTCCTAACAAATCATTAACTTGGCCCTTTTTATGGGATATAAAACAAGACAGTATAGGTAATCTATATACTTGTTCGGAGAACGGTTTTCTTTACATAAATTCAAAAGGAGCTTGGAAGGGTTACGCTTTGAATACCTCTTCAAATCCAGATGCCTATTGCATTGCTATTGACCAGACTGGTGTTGTTTGGGTTGGCGCAGAAGATGGTTTATATTCTTTTCAAAATGGAAAAGTACTGAAGCAATACACTACTGCCAACAGCGCACTTCCTTCCAATAGAATAGTTGATGTGAAGGCGTATAAAAATCAATTGTGGATTGCAACAGGCGACAAAGGGGTTGTTCTGAAAAGTGGCTCAACTTTTACTGTTTACGATGAGGCAAACTCTGATTTAGCATCTGATTATGTAGATAATATTGCTATTATGAATGATGGTACAGTTATACTTGCAAGTGATGCTGATATAAATTTTGTAAAAAATGGAAAATGGACAACCTTCGATTTGGATAATATTGTTTCTTGGCAGACTTGGGTACAAGATATTTGTATTGATTACAAAGACGATATTTGGTTTGCGACACGCACAGGCGTTGTGAAATACGATAAAGTAGCAAAAACTTTTAAGGCTCAAAAACAATACGGAACAAAAGTTTATCAATCTATTTTATATACATCAAAGAACGAACTTTGGCTCGGAGAAACTTTTGAAGGCATACATCACTTTGATAAATATAATAAGGAACTTTTCTTTAAAGGAGATCTTAATGGAAAACCGTCACAAGCGTTCAAACTGATGTCTTACAAAGACACTGTTAGGGTAATTGGAAATATTGGCTCAACAGTTACTGGGCTTACTATTTCATTTTTGGACAATGATAAAGACAGTTTTGCATCTAACGAAGATTGCGACGATAATAACGCCAATGTAAATCCGAAAGCTACTGATATTCCTAATAACGGCATTGACGAAAATTGTGACGGTAAAGATGGAGCAATTAGCGCAACCCAAGAACTGAATGGTATCGCAGTAAATATTTTTCCAAATCCAACAACAGATTATCTGAATATTGAGCTTAATAATCTTCGCAAATATCAAGTAAAACTATTCGATATTCAAGGAAAAGAGCTTTTTAATGGTATAAATACAACTAAAATTGATGCTTCGACTTTCCTTAACGGCATGTATTTCATGGAAGTAAAAGATTTTGATTCCAAACAAAGCATTATTGAAAAAGTAAGTATTTTGAAATAGAAAACTAAAACGCTGCCAACGTTGATACCCATAAATTACACATCATAAAAAAAGCGGTTTGAATTAATTTTCAAATCGCTTTTTTCGTGCCTTTTGTTAAAGAAAAGTTAATACACCAACGATTTTTATTTTAGCGTCGTCTTCTGTATTATAAATGTTTTGCAAAACTTTATTTCATAAAAAAACGATTTACTAATTTAAAAATACCATTTATTATGAAAAATATACTTTTTATCATCGCACTTATATTGACCTCAACAAACGTTTTTGCTCAAACTACCAACGCCAAAGAAATTGGTATCAGCCGCAGAGGTATATTTTTTGGCGATTTTGGTTTTACTTACCGTCAGCAAAAAGCGGACAACAAATTCCGTCGCTTCGAGGTCATTACCCATAGCAGCAGCGTTTTTAATCCTATCAATTTACAAAGCGGTTTTACCTTTCAAACAGGAGTAGAAAAGCGCAAAACGCTACAAAACGACAAGTGGCAATACTGCAAAGGTTGGATGTTTGGTATGGGTGTTTCTAACTTAAACGGACAAGAATTTGGCAATAGTTCTGTTTATATTACACCAAATGTTAGTTACGCTTTTGGCTGGCAATATACTATCAACAATAAAATTTCGGCACGTATCGAAATTGCGCCAACACTCGGTCAAGATTTGCAACTATCTAAAAATCAACGAGTTGTAAACAATGGCGTAAATTTTAGTGCGCCCGTGACGTTAAGCATTTGTTGGAAAAGGTAGAACTTTTTGGTTCACCCATGATTTTGGCGCAAATATTGAAAATGAATCTAAAAACCTGTCAGATTTAAACTCCGAAATCGCCAAAATCATGGATGAACCAATTTTTATACACCAAAAAAGGATTTGACAAATCTTAAAGAGTTATCAAATCTAAATATCAATACAAGCCTATTTTAAGAATTTTCCAATCCTGTTTTTACCAATTTTTTGAAATCATAATAATGCTCTGGGTCACGGAAACCAGTTGTTTTTATCCAAGTTTCAGTGCTGTATTCCACGATGAATTTTTCTAACAAATCTTTGTCCATACGAGAATTTGAAGTCAGATAATTAGCGATTTCAAGCAATAATTTTCGGTTTCTTTCCAAAATTGCTCTGCCTTCTTCTTCACATTCACGCACAAGTTGATATGCCAAATCTTCGTGTTCTCGGCGATACTCAAAGTACGGCGCATCGCCTCCCGAAGGGATATAATAACGAATAGGATCTACGCCCATTCCGTATTCTTTGACGGCTGCGTTAGCCATTTCAGATACTTTTCGGAGGTCATCGGATACGCCCGTAGAGGTGTAATCTTCGCCAAAAATCATTTTTTCTGCCAAGTAACCACCCAAACCTACAATGATTTGTTTTTTTATAAAATACTTAGTATCAATGCCTTCTGGAAGATTTAGCTTACAAAATCCGTGAGAATCGCTGCTCACAGTCCTTGTCACTACATACTCGGGGAGCAATTGCAACGCCAAAGCAGCCAATATCGCATGACCACTTTCGTGTACCGCCACATAGGCTTGCATATCGTTGTCCTGAGATTTTCGTAACGAGTTCACTTTCAGATTAATATAATACTGTTTTTCTAAAAGTAATTTTCCTTTTTTATCCAGAAAACGTACGTGATAATTATCGTCTGCAAAACGCCATTCGAGTTTTGCAACTTTCAATTCATTTTCCAAAATAGAAACAATCATCTTGCTCACGTAACCTTCGATTAGGTTTTTCACGGTCGTCAAAACAGGTCTTGCGCCTTGTGTCGGGAAAACGCCTTCTTTGAAAACGATGTCTAAAATACTGTCATCAAATGTAATATCAAAACCGAAACGCTCTTTTATATTATTTTTCGTAATATTTAAGTGCTTCAAAATGATTTTATTGTATGAATCGGAGTTGAAAGCTGGATAAATCACGTGATTATTTCCCAAACGTGCAATTTGTTCATTTCTAAAACGCTCCTGTAAAGCACGTTTGATGTTCGCAATATTTATTTTGAGTGTGCTTTTGTAAAAATCATCGGGAGAAATATCAGGATTGATGATGCCCGACATATAGTAGGCTTCATCAAGATTTCCGACTACAAAAATCAAACTTTTGGATAAATCCATCAATTTTTGGCTTTGTTCCTCGCTCAAACCTTTGACCAAAAGGTCAATTATTTGGTCTAAATCTAATGTTTTGACAACTTCTAAAACATCATCTCCATCTAAATAATATTCTTCGAGCAAGCCATAAACGCCTGCATAGAAGTGATTTTGTAAAAAATACTCGTCTTTTTTAGGTTTTTCTGCTTCATCAGTTGTTTCATATACGGTATTGATAGTAGCCGTTTTTACGATTTCTTCAAAGATTTTAATCCCTTTTGTGATTACACCGTTTTTTACTTCCACGCCTTTGTCACGACAATCCATCAAAAGTTTCAACACTTTTGCAGCACGCCCATGAGTCCATTTACTCATGTAGCTTTCGTAAAAAAACTGTCCGCTATCGAGCAAATCCCAAATTACCCGAAGATTGTCATTGTTCACTTCTTTTCCGTCGTCAATTGTTTTTGCAAACTGAAACTCATCGAACATGATAATCGGAGCTTTTCCGTTAAAAAACTCCAATTGCCCCGTGAAAGAATATTTCAAAGAGCTACCATTATCTCCATACTGTCCCATGTCAAACACGAGTGTTTTGTCACGATAGCTCAAGATTTCCGCCAAACGTTTGATAAGTGCTGTTTTTCCAGTACCCGTCATGCCCCAAAGATTCACAATAGTAGGGCGAAGTTGCGTTTCTGGAAACAACCACCAAGGCAACAATAAATCGAGTATTTCGTCAATAATATTGTCTAAACCAATAAATTCCGTTTTCAAAACGGTGCCAGCGACTTCAAGTTGCGCTTTTTTTGCTAAAATTTCAGCTCTCGATAAAGCTGGTAGTTGCGTTTTAAATGTCATAAAAATCGAAAATATATCGTAAAGTTTAATTCAAAAGTCAAACAAATATTTTGTTTTTTTAGTTTCCCAAAAATGTTAAGTAAGCGTTATTTTTATTTAGCCGCTAATTTGCAAATTTTTTTATCTAACTTTGCGCTAAAATACTTCATTTATGGACGAAAGATATAGAAATTTAGAAAAAATAGAGCAACTCACAGGCGACATGAGCCTCAGCGAGCGTATAGATGTTTTGGTAAAATTGGGTAAAAAATTGAGTTCTCCTGATGAAAAATTAGATGCCGTAATACTCAAAAGTTTCTATGACAACAAATGGTTTACAGAGGAAAATCAGCGACAATCTATCAGCGCAATTTGTAATACCTTTTTGCAAAAAGAAAAATTAAACGCTTGGATTTCACAATACACTGATTTACAGCAATTTACATCGCCTGTAAAAAATATTGGTATTGTGATGGCTGGAAATATTCCTTTGGTTGGTTTCCATGACACGCTTTGTGTTTTTGTTGCTGGACACCATTCGCTCATCAAAATTTCGGATAAAGATAAATATCTTTTACCATATATAATAGCATTGTTAGGAGAAATAGACAGCCGCACGGCAGATTATTTTTCGATTGAAGAACGTCTTTCGGGTTTCGATGCCGTTATCGCTACTGGAAGTAATAATTCTGCACGTTATTTTGAGGCATATTTCGGAAAATCGCCTAATATTATCCGCAAAAATAGAAATAGTGTCGCTGTTTTGAGTGGCTCAGAAACAGAGGAAGATTTGTTGGCAATTGGTCACGATGTATTCGATTATTTCGGATTGGGTTGTAGGAACGTGAGCAAAATCTATGTTCCAGAAGGCTATGATTTTGAGCCGATGCTACAAGTTTGGCACGACAATTTTAAGGAAATGGTTATGCACGATAAGTATAAAAATAATTTCGATTATAATTTTGCTTTGTATATGCTCAATCGTATCAAATTTCATAACAATGGTTGCGTGATTATTTGGGAAGAAAAAACACTCAGCTCTCGTATCGCAGCGTTGCATTATGAACAATATACTGATATACAAACCCTTGAAAATGAATTACTTACAATAGAAAATCAGCTACAATGTGTTAGTACGATTATTCCTTTTGAAAAAATAAAAACTGTCGTGCCAGGTGCTACGCAAACGCCTTCGCTCAATGATTATGCTGATGGCGAAGATGTGATGAAATGGTTGCTGGCTTTATAAAAATTCTAAAATTTGACAATTTTTTTAAAGTTTTCAAATCTGTCAAATCCATAATCTATCAATAATCATGCAAAAAAAAATCCTATTTTACACTAAATTAGATTTCGGAAACGAAGGACATTCGGGTATCAGTAAAAAAATATTTGCGCAGGCGAAAGCGTTGCGTAGGTTAGGATTTTCGACGGATTTATTGTACTTTAAAGGTAACGAAGTAGTTGTAGAAAATGATGTAAACAAACAATTTTTTTCTTTTGAGAATAAATACAAGCGGATTTTTTTTCAGTATAAAAAATTCATACAATGTATTGATTTTCAGTCTTATACGCACGTTTATATTCGTCATTTTTTCTTACATCCTTTGGCAATTGTATTGCTTTACACAATGAAAAAAGCGAACCCAAAGCTGAAAATTATTATGGAAATCGCTTCGTTTCCGTATCACGAACAGGCTCGAAAAAATGATTGGAAAGACCGTTTTAGATATGGTATGGATAAGCTACATTGTCGTTTTTTAAAAACCTACGTGGACAAAATTTTGACTTTTTCTCCTTTTGAAAAAATATACGATATACCAACTTTGCGTACCTCAAATGGTGTGGATATTGATGGACTTTTTCCTAAAAAAACAACTCCTCTAAATGGAGAATTGCATCTGTTAGGATTGGCGAATGTACAGCATTGGCATGGTTTCGACCGTGTGATTGAAGGGCTTCGCTTGCATTACAAAAATTCCGATGCGTTTCCTGTTTATTTTCATATTGTAGGCAAAGGAGATGCTATTCCAGATTTAGAATTGCTTGTAAATGAGCCTTTTTTAAAAGAAAAAATCATTTTTCATGGCGCAAAATACGCTGACGAATTACAATATTTTTTTGAAAAATGTCATCTTGCAGTGAGTAGTTTGGGAATGCACCGCATAGGTGTTGCGAATGGCGAAACATCTAATTTGAAGGTCAGAGAGTATTGCGCTCGTGGTATTCCTTTTATCAATGGTTATACGGATAGGGATTTACCAACGGACTTTCCTTATGTTTTTCAAGTAGAAGCAACCGAACAAAATGTTGATATTCAGCAGATTATATTTTTTTATCAAAAATTATTACCACAAAACTCTAATTATCCGAGTATTTTGCACGAGTTTGCAAAAGCGAATTTGACTTGGGAAGCGACGTTGGAAATTGTAAAAAAGGAATTTTTATAATTTTTTTGTAATACGAGTTTACTCTAATCAACAAAACATAAGTTCGGCAAAGTTAATTACACGAATTTTATTAAAACAAAGTTTTAATAAAAAAACGCCAGCGAAGTTTTAAAACCTCGCCGACACTTTTCCTACATCTTCATCAATTTTTTTGTCAAGTACGCTCCTTTTTCATCTTCTATTTTTAAAAAATAAACGCCACGTTGTAAATCATTGACATTCAATATTCTAGAAGTGAAATTTCCATTTTCAT
>JANMGN010000766.1:0-9083 GCA_031374645.1 Chitinophagales bacterium
GCGACGCGGTCTGCTTGATCATCCCGCCTCCAGACTGCGGTGATGGCTTCCTTTCAGGCGATGAATGAATCGCTTGCAGCACGAGGAGCGCTGGAGTTTCCGCCGGTCGGGCACCAGCTTGGGGTAAATCCGCTGCACAAATTCCTTTACGGGTTCGATGCCATCTTCACGCTTAATCAAGACCTCATTTTTGAGTTACTGTTGATTCTTTCGGAAATGCACTAACATATCTAAGACCAGAATAAAGCTGTGTTTTTTTATTGGTATAGTAGGTGTAATCTAATCCGAAAGAAAAGATAAAAGCCCGATTTTTGCCTTCGATAGTTTGGTCAGCTGATTTTATAGAAATATTACTACCTGTATAGTGCATTGTGGCAGTAAAAGTTAATTTTTCTTCAATCTTATATCGATAACCCAAAGTATAAAAGCCAATACTTTTTGTTTTAAAAATTACATCTTCAGCAAAAAGGCTCAACGTTGCTGTTCCCAATGTAGATTTTAGCTCATTTCCATTGAAAGGACTAAGCCCAATAAATAGTTCATTTTTTTTCTCTTGTGCATTTGAGAATGAAGTATTCAACAAAAATATTGCAATAATTAAAATATAATTTTTCATCTTTTAATTTTTAATTAATTTAATACCACAAAATTAAGTCTGTTTGATACATCATACAAATTATAATGAAGTAATGATTCGGAAACATATTTTTTTATTTGGAAATATTCGGAAAACAAATTATGTTTGTCGTAATATTTCGGAATTTAAAATATTTGGCCAATTTTTACTGTACAATCAAGTTATGAAAGCAACAACACAAGTCATTTTTTTTGAAAAAATTACTAAATCCTCACTTCTTACGGGAAAAAAATTCATTGATGAAATTAGCGATCTGTTAAACGTTAGTAAAAGTGTAGCTTATGATAGAATCAACGGAAAAAAATTATTAAATTTTGATGAAATAATATTGTTATCTCTATATTACAAAGTATCGCTAGACGAGTTATTATATCCTACTTACACAGGCTTTCACTTAGATACCATGCAGAGGCAACCGCAATCATTTGAAATTTTCCTACAAGAGTTGTACAAAAACACTTCGATGTTAAGCAATATACCCAATTGTGAAGTTAGTTATTCTGCTATTGAAACACCCGTTTTTTATTACCTTTTTGAACCCAAATTGATTTTGTTCAAAATGTATATTTGGAGCAGAACGATTTGGAACAACCCATCGCACTTAGAATATCCTTTTAGCATCAATATCCTTTCAACATCGGAAAATTCGAAATTAATTGTAGAAATACAAAAAGCATTTAATCAACTTCACACCATCGAATTCTGGAATACGAGCATGATAGATTCTACAATTGACCAAATTCGTTACGCCATTAATAGCGATTTATTTTCAGATAAAAATGATGTAACCACTTTATTGGATTGTCAAATGAGGATATTAGAAATGATGGAATCTATTGCCGCAAAAGGGCGTAAAGAGTCAGGGAAAAGGTCGGAAATATACCATGCTGAATTAGTCCCAACACCTACTTTGATTGCAGTCAATAGCAAAGAACAGAAAGTAGTTTATAATATCTACGATTCTCCTAATTTTATGACGAGTTTTTCTGAAAAAACCTTTGATTATACGCTAAATTTGTTTGAAAAAATGAAAAAAAGTAGCTTGTTGCTTGGAGAAGACCGACAACGTTCTCGTTTTTTTAAGCATCTAAAAAATAAATTAGACGATGCAAAAGCAGAATTTTTGGGTTAGTATTTTACAAAAAATTCCTATCTCTATTTTCCTAATTGTGTTAGGTATCATCGTTGCTTCGCTTGGTATTTTACCCAGATTAACTGTTGCTTACGAAGTGTATAATGTAGTGTTCAATGCTGTTGCGCCATTAACAGTTTTCTTTGCGATGCTTAATATTGATTTGAATAAGATTCGTTTGGTAAATAATCGATTTCTTTTTTATAATATAATTGGTGTTGTTGGAACATTGTCGGGCGCAATGATTGGTATTTATTTTTTAAACCAAAATACGATATTCGATTCTCAAAATCAAAGTGTAGTTGGGGCAATGTTTGTAGGGACTTACGTAGGTGGGACTGCTAATTTGAATGCCATTGCAGTACATTTTGGCATACAAAATCAATGGAATTTTTTTATTCTAATTAATTTGGTAGATAATATTGTTACAGCTTTGTACTTAGGGTTTAGTATTTTAGCTCCAAGATTTCTCTATAAAATTTATCCAGTACAAAAAAAATTAAGTACTCAATCTTCTGAAGAGCAAAATATTGCACAACACAACTCTTTGTTTACGAAGTTTTTAAATATAGTTTTTTTGCTCTTTTTAGGTTATTCTATATCATTTATTTCTTACAAAATCAATCAAATTTGTGCTATTATTTCTCCTGTAATTTTCCAGACTATATTTGCTTTGTTATTAGGAAGATTAACTTTTATCAAAGAAATGTATGAAAAAAGTATTTTAGAAAAATGGTATTATCTCTTATTTCTATTTATGGTTGGGTTATTGTCTGATGTTTCAATTTTGTTTCAACAAACGCATATTGCTCTATTTCTATTCTGTTTTGCTATTATAATCGTTGCTACGCATAGTATTTTTATCTTTTTTGTAGGGTTTCTTTTTAAGGAAGATTGGGACATCATCAGTATAATTTCTCAAGCAAATATAGGAGGTGCTGCCTCAACTTTGATTTGTGCAAAAAACTTAGAAAGAAATGACTTGTTTTTTATTGCAGTATTGTTTAGTGCGTTGGGAAATGCGATAGGAACATTCGTAGGAATTGGTACGTATGAAATTTTCAAACTTATATAAAAAATTAGGTTGATTTTAGATAAATTTTAATACCAAACTCGTTCCACAAAAAATTCTATTTTCCTACCAAACATTACACTTTTATAGCTACTGCCAAAACCTTTATTTTTCCACCAAAAGGCAATGCCGCCGCCTGATAAATAGTACGTGCAGGTTTTTGTCCTTGTGGAAAAAGACTGTCATAAAAAGGCGTAATTGCAGCCAAATCATCTAAATCTATAAATGCAATATCTACAAAAACAATATTTTTTCGTTCAAAATCGGCTGCTTCTAATACTGCAAAAAGATTAGCAAATGCAATTTTGGCTTCTTCTAACGCTGTTCCTGATTGAAAAACACCATCTATAACAGACAATTGCCCACTGATATGGCAGTAATTACCTGCAACTACAGCTTGGCTAATTGGTGCGGTTGTCGGAGAAATACCTTTTCCTTGTGTGATATATTTCATTATTTTTTGTTTAAAAATTGAAAATGAATGACATATTTGCAAATCATAATCAAAGGTACTATTTTTGTATTCTTTTTAAGTAGTTTTATTCAAAAAAATATGCTCACAATACATAGTGTTTCAGAATTACAAAAATGTATTTCTGATTTAAAAAAACAAGGAAAAACAATCGGTTTCGCACCTACGATGGGCGCACTGCACGAAGGACATTTGTCTTTGATAGCGAAAGCAAAAAGGGAATGTGACGTTTCAGTATGCAGTATCTTTGTAAATCCTACACAATTCAATGATCCAAAAGACCTCGAAAAATATCCTCGGACAGAAGAAAAAGACAGTAAAATACTCCTTTCGGCTGACAACGATATTTTATTTATGCCTTCGGTAAATGAAATTTATCCACCTAATTTGGATTTGAAAAATACCTTAGATTTTGGCGCAATGGCGCACGTAATGGAAGGTGCATTTCGTCCTGGGCATTTTGATGGTATGGCACAAGTCGTAAAACGTTTGCTGGACATTGTACAGCCGCATCGCTTGTTTATGGGACAAAAAGACTTTCAACAATTTTCTATTGTTCAAAATATGCTTTTGCAAATAAAGTCTGATATTCAGTTGGTTATGTGCGAAACGATGCGTGAAAAAGATGGTTTAGCGATGAGTTCTCGCAATGTCCGCCTTTCGTCCGAGGACAGAAAAAAAGCACCATTGATTTATAAAACACTTTTAAAAGCGAAAGAAAAAAGCGCAAATCAAGCACCAGAAAGCATTAAAAAATGGGCAATTGCACAGTTTCAATTTCCTGATTTCAAACCTGAATATTTTGATATTGTTGATGGCAAAACACTACAATCTATTACTTCTTTCGAGGAAACAGATTTTGTAGTAGCTTGTGTAGCGACTTGGCTCGGCGGCGTTCGGCTGATTGATAATATTGTAATATCCCAATAAAGTTATATCTTTGCATTTGGAAAACAAATTTTTTCGTAAGAACTTAGATATATCGCTATTATTGACTTTTATCCTGGTATTGCCAAATAAAGGGTTCAAAACTATCGTGAATTACGAAGGAATAAGTCCTTTCCTTTGGAAAGGATTTAGGATAGGTCTATTCTAATTTTTATATTTTTACCAACAATCACATAAGATGTTTATTCACGTATTCAAATCAAAAATTCACCGTGTTCGAGTAACCGAAGCACAATTAAACTATATCGGCAGCATCACGATTGACGAAGACCTCATGGAAGCTGCCAATTTGTTGGAAAACGAAAAAGTGCAAATCGTGAACAACAACAATGGCGAACGACTGGAAACTTATGTTATCCGTGGCGAACGAGGCACAGGTATCATCTCACTCAATGGCGCAGCAGCACGAAAAGTAGCTATCGGAGATGTTATAATCATTATGTCTTACGCAATGATGACCATGGAAGAAGCCAAAACATTCAAACCTATCGCTATTTTTCCGAACGAACAAAACCGTTTGGTGTAATTCTTATGCAAAAACAAATTGTCAATATCCTAAAATTTATGCTTTTTATGAGCATAGGTGTAGGCATACTTTATTTGGTTTATCGTAGCCAAAATACCGCTTATCAGGCACAATGTGCTATTGATGGCGTAGCTTCGCAAGATTGTAGCCTTATAAACAAAATTTTTACGGACTTCCAACGCATCAATTATTTTTGGATAGGCGTGGTACTGTCTTGTTTTATTTTTAGCAATTGGAGCCGTTCGCAACGTTGGATGATGTTGCTCGATTCTTTGGGACATCAGGTCAAGGCGGGCAATGCTTTTTGGTCTGTGAATTTGGGTTATTTTGCTAATTTGGGACTGCCTCGTATGGGCGAAGTCGTGCGTGCAGCTACGCTTTCTCGCTACGAAAAAATCGCCGTCGAAAAAACAATGGGAACTATCGTTGTAGATAGATTAGTGGATATGTTAAGTTTATTAATCGTTGTAGGTACTGCTTTTGCTTTAGAATACAATACTTTATATACGTATTTGAGTGAGCAGTTGGGCAAAAAAAATGGTGGTGGTTTATTCCAAAATCCTATTGTTCAAGGCATTTTAGTTGCAGGTGTCGTAGGTGGCCTATTGGTTCTTTTATTTTGGAAAAAAATAATACAATTGGCTTTTGTACAAAAAATAATGGGCATAGCAGTTGGTTTTTGGGAAGGCATAAAATCGATAAAAGACGTAAAAAATCCTTGGATTTTCGTTTTACATAGCTTAAATGTTTGGATAATGTATTTTCTGATGGCGTATTTTTGCTTTTTTGCATTTCCTCCAACAGCGCATCTTCCAATAATAGTTGCCTTGATGGTGTTCACTTTTGGCTCATTTGGAGTGCTAATTCCTTCGCCAAGCGGCATGGGAACTTACCACGCTTTGGTCATTGCTGCACTTTCGATATACGGTATCAATGGTGGCGATGCGTTCTCTTTTGCCAATATATTTTTCTTTTCGGTCAATATTTTTTGTTGCATCGTTTTGGGCATCTTGGCACTGATTATATTGCCCATTATAAATAAAAACGAAAATGCAATTTGAGCATACAAATTACCTTTTGTTGTTGCTCGTTATTCCTTTGTATTTTATTGTAAATCAATGGATTACGAAGCAAAATGAAAAAAAAATGGCATTGCTGGGCAATATCACTGCCATTAAAAAAATGCTTCAAAATTACGATGAAAAAAGCATTTTTCAGAAGCAAATATTGACAAGTGTAGGTTTGTTTTTTTTAATCATTGCACTCGCCAATCCGCAATGGGGCGAAAAAAGTGAGCAAGTAAATATCCGACAAACAGACGTAATTATCGCCTTAGATATTTCGGAAAGTATGCTTTGCGAAGACATAAAACCGAACCGTTTGGAGCGTGCAAAACAACTTTCCAAACAATTGATTGAAAATCTGAAAGCCGAACGTGTCGGGATAATCGTTTTTGCAGGCGAAGCGTATATGCAAATGCCGCTAACGAGCGACTACAAAGCTGCCTATTTTTTCTTGCAATCTGCCAGTACAGACCTCGCTGCTACACAAGGTACAAACATCACAAACGCTATAAATGTAGTAGAAACCTTACGAGAAGGGAGCAAAAAACCTTGCGCTATGGTTATTCTTACAGATGGAGAAACGCATGATGATGATGCCGTTTCAGCGATGAAAAATGCTCAAAATCAAGGAGTTGCGTCTTATATAATAGGCGTAGGAACAGCCGAAGGCGGTTTTATTCCTATCCGAAGTGGCGCTTACGAATTAGCAAAAAAAGATGAAGAAGGTAACCCTATACGTACCAAACTCAATCCCCAAGCACTCAAAGCGTTGGCTTCTGCTGGTGGAGGCGATTATTTAGATGCACAAACAACTACAAATAATGATTTGAAAAATTGGAGTGAAAAAATGATTTCAACAGGTGCTGATGGCAAAAAGAAAATTGCGTACAGAGAAAAAGAAAGCCGTTTTCAATGGTTTTTGTTTCCTGCGTTGTTGTGTTTTTTGGCGGTATATTTTTTTAATTTTATTCAATTAAAAAAAAGATAAATATATATTGAAGGTTTTTTTATGACAGAAATAAACAAAAAATCCCAATTTTTACATTGTGAAAATTAGGATTTTTGTTTATAGATGGCGGATTCAAGTAATAAACGCAACAGCGTCTAAATTATTCTACTTTGTCCACTAACCACCAATCGTCATCTTTTTCAGGTATTTTGATAGCAATAAGCCCTTTATTATCGTTAAATAGGGCTTTTTCGCCATAAGAATTTTTTATTTTCGGGTATTTATTTCCTTGTATAGTCACGGTATCATACTTAGCTGGGCTAACTGTTTGGTCAATGTAGTATTCTACCCATGCGAATGTTTCATCTTGAGGTAAGGCTTCCAGAAACCAATTATCATACGTTTTACTCGGAATATTAAGCGTATAGTTGTACTTATAGTTAGAGCCTAATGTTACAGCATATTTATTTACGTTATTCGCTGATAAATAAAAAGCATGTCCCTCTGTTTTTACTGCATCATAAGTACAAATTGTTCTGTTTTTACTCGAGAGTCCATCAAAAGAATCCAGACTATTAACAATCTCATGTGTTATAGTATATTGAATTTTTTCATTCTTTGAATTTACAAATGTTATTAATTTTTTACTGTTAAATTGCGAGAACAAATTTCGGGATACTTCTCCAATTTTTACCTCACTGTAGTGAGCAGGATCGCTATCACAATCATCACAACTTAGAAAAGTGAAAAACATTAAAGCGAATAGAAAAAATATTATTTTTTTCATTTTTTATAAGTTTTAGTAGGTAGCATAAATAATTTTTTTATTCCATTGTAATCCGTCATTAGTATATATTCTAAAATAATAAGCACCAGCCTGTTGTAAAACAGTGTATAAATCCAAAGAAATTTCACTACTTGAAGATTTATTGGCATAGATTACTCTGCCGTATGCATCTAAGAGCTCTATTCTAAAATCCTCGTAGTACGTTTTATCACTTTTTACCCAAATAATTTGATTGAGGTGTTCATAATTGATGTCCAAGTGAATACGCTGATTTTTATTGTTAGAAATCCTTGGGATATTTATACATTTTGGTCCAGCTTTAGGGATAGTTACTTCAGTAACCGATTTACCACAGGCATTTACATCTTCCACCAAGACGGTATAAGGTTCACTTGACATAGGATAATCATACGACTGTTGCTTATTGGGACAACTAAAACAAGTTGCTTTGAAAGTGTAAGTACATTTTGATTCAAGAGCTACCTGATTGAAAATAATAGGAGGAGGAGGAGGTAGCGTAACTACCATTACTTCTTTTTTACCGTTTTTGTAAGAGGTATTCCAGAAGACCAAAGGATATATGTGAAACTTATGGTATGTTTAGAACCAGCTACCCAAGTGCTTGGAATACTCATAATATCTTTGTTCATAAATTTTACAAGCGCAGCTTCGTCGATAGACTTATCAGCTTTTTTAAATTGCTCTCTCGTTAGCGGATTTCTACTATCTTTTTGAATACTGTTGTCTAAAGACCAATAAGGTTCAACATTAGGTGTAAAATGCTCGAAAGTGGATAGGTTGAAAGTAGTAGACTGCCCAGCACAAACTTCTTCTGGACCTTGTATGTGCAAAAAGAGCTTATCATCTTCGCAACCATTTATTGTTTGCAAAGGTTCTGGTTTTATTGTCGTTGGGCTAGGTATATTATTATTGGCTACTGTGAAATTACCAACTTTGTCCTTTTGACAAGCCAGTAACATCAGATTAAAATCCATCATGTAATCTACCCCATTGAATATTTTTTTTGACTTTTCATCACAGTCGTATTTTGGTTTGCAATTTGGATAGTAATCGTCATTTGTGCTTTCAAAAGTCCATATCGAACCGCAGGGTGGAGAAAAAAGCATATTAGCGGAAGGTCCGCAACATGGCATTTTATTCAACCAGTCTTCCATCATATTACAGTGGTCTTTTAGATAATCACTACCAAAATTCTTTACAACTGTTGGTTCAGCCATGATAAAACCTACTAAACCATTTGCAATTTTGCTATTTTCCCAAGTGTTTTCCATAGCATCTCTAAAAGCATTGATAGTTTGGGCTGCTGTATTGTCACCGTCCTTATAATTAATACTGAATAGTTTTGTGTAGTGATTTGTTTGAAAATAGTTATTAGGAAGGCAATCTACGTAATTGTAGAACTCGTCAAAATTTAAGAAACTACTTATAGCAGACTTCCAATCTAAATTTACATCCGTTTTTTTATTTACTTCATC
>JANMGN010000791.1:0-5404 GCA_031374645.1 Chitinophagales bacterium
CAAAAATAAAGAAGACAAAAAAGGTATGAAAAAGAAGTTCGATTTCAAAACTAAAACACCAAAAGTCGAGCGCAGAACCAAAACATATTTTGATATTTCGACAGGTCTAAATGGCTTAATTGATGGAAATACAGCAGAAGTAGGTCGTACTTATCCCAAATTAAATACTTGGTCTTCGTTTTTTGAAGTTGGTTTAAAATTGAGTACACGTGTAGGTAGTCTTACAAGCCCAGTTTCTGTAAATTATGGTGTTACTTACCTCAAAAATGCGTATCGTTTTGAAAACAACGTATTTTTACAGTACAATGCTGATAATACAGTAAAATTTGTTACAAATACAAACGCTTCCGAAGACCCAAAATTAACAGTTGGTTACGTTACTATTCCGCTTGGTTTAGATGTAAAAGTAGGTAAAAAAGGTAAAATTGGAGTAGGTGCTTACGGTGGTTACCGTATCGTGACACGCCAAAACCTAAACTACAAAGATGGTTCTGAAAAAGTAGAACAAGTACGCAAAGATTCTTACGGACTAAATAACTTGGTTTACGGAGCAAGCGTAAAAGTGGGCGTAAGTGGTTTGACTTTGATAGGAAAATATAACTTTTCGCCACTTTTTGATAGCAAAAATCCTGCGTACAAATACAATACGTATATGTTTGGTGTCAATTGGGCGTTTTAAATAAAAGAAAAAGTAGTGAGTGTTTTAATAAAAAGTGCAGCAGAAATGCTGCACTTTTTTTATTTTTTATACTTTTTTTATACCTCACGGGTATTGAAGACCCGTGAGGTATAAAAAAAGTATAAAAAAAGTATAAAAAAGTGAGGTATAAAAACTTACATCCGCATCGCTTCCACAGGATCCATTTTACTTGCCTGAATAGCTGGAATCATACCTGCGATAATACCTACCAATATGGAAGCAAAAACACCTGTAACAGCATTTCCAAAAGATAAATAAATATCGAATGGCAAAAAAGAGGAAAGTAAAGCCGTAATGCCATAAATCAAAGCCAAGCCCAAAATACCACCTAAAACGCATAAAATGATAGATTCTATCAAAAATTCAAGTAATATTACAAAGCGTTTTGCGCCCAATGCCTTTTTGATACCTATAATATTGGTACGTTCTTTTACCGAAACAAACATGATATTGGCTACGCTAAACATACCTACAATCAGTGCAAAACCACCGATAACAATACCCATCAGATTTAAAACACCAAAGACATTGCCTATAAGTTTGGTCAAAATAGAAATTTGATTGATAGAAAAATTATTATCTTCGCTTGGCTTCAATCGACGAACACCTCGAAGTACACCTGTCACATCGTCTGTCAGTTGCTCAAGCGAAACACCTTCTACGGCTTTTACATTCAGAGAAGTGCCAACACGTCCAAATTTTGGTTTCACATTGGTCACTTCACGTGCTGTTTCGTAAGAAAGCATCACACATTCATCGTAATTTAACGGATTGATGAGGTCACGACCAGCTTTTTCTACCACACCTATCACACGCATTTTTCGTCCGTACAAAAGCACTTCTTTTCCTATTGGGTCGAGTGCGCCAAAAAGCTGTTCAGCAACCGTATGTCCAATCACAATCAAATTTGCGCCATGCTGATATTCTGTTTGAGAAAGGTAACGCCCAGCTTCAAATTTTAATTTAAAAATTTCGACATAGTCATACGTAGTGCCTATTGCAAATACATTTTCAACGCTCGTATTCAAGTATTTTACAACTTTTGGACCTAAAAAAACCGTAAAAGCGGCTTTGTCTGCTGATTTTACTTTATCTTGTATGGCTATCAGATCATCGTGACTGGGCTGCGGACGACGCTGGTATTTCCAATAATTTTCGCCTGGGTCTTCGCCCCAAGGCATTTTGGAAAGATAAATCACATCATTGCCTAATTTTTCAAAACTCCCTTTGATATTGTCTTCCAAAGAGTTTATCGCAGATTTTACACCAATAACACAAAAAATTCCGATGGTAATGCCCAATAATGAAAGAAAACTGCGCAGCTTGTTTCCTGTCAGTTGTTGTGCTGCTTGTGAAAAACTGCCCGATATGATTTTTAAATATAACATACATTTATAATTTTAAACAAAATTACTCACTTTAATCTGAAAGTATTTCTTTTTTCGATAAATTAGTGTGTTTTTCATACTAAAATTACTTTCGAGCGTAATTTTTATTTGCTCTGCGTGATATTTCTCTTGAAATCCATTAGTACCCAACCCGCTTTGCCTCACCACATAGCGGTTTATTTTTTCAAAAATGAAACATAAAACTTGTGGTAAAAATAAAAGTGATGTACCTTTGTACAGCTACTTACCTTGTTGTTGCGTGGCGAAAACACCAAGCAAGGCGGTGGATTTATTTTTCAAAGGGAATGCAAGCAAGGTAAAACCTTTTTATTTTGTATTTGTAAAAGCTTAGCCACCTACGTTGGGAGCTTCCTCCTCACAACAAAACTGATGTAAACCAAAGCAGTTTTTTATGAAAAAAATCGTTTTTGCTAAACAAAGAGCTATTGGCTAAACTTTTACTTGTATTTTTATAAAAAAGGTGTAACTTTGTTTAAAATATTAGAAAATATGCAAGTAACATTAGATATTCCTAATCCTAAGGCGTGGCAAGCACTTCAACCATTGGTGCAATATTTGGCGATCAAAGTGGTTGATTTCAAAGGTTTTGAAATCAATGCAGATGATGCGGAAATAAAAAAAAATACACCAAACGATAAAATGAAATTGATGCAAGAAGCACAGCATGATTTACTTTTTCACGCGGATATTCAAGTAATTACAGATGATTTTAAATTTATTGACCAAGAAACCATAGGAGAAATATGAAAAAATGGTCTATTTATCGTGCTAATTTAGACCCTACTATCGGTTCTGAACAAGGAAAAACCCGCCCAGTCTTAGTGATTAGTGAAGACGAAATCAATAACCTTTTAAGTTGTGTAAATATTTTACCCATTACTTCCTTGAAAATGGGCAGACGTATTTATCCAAACGAAGTATTAGTTGATGCTATGATTGGTGGATTAACCAATACCTCAATTGTACTTTGTCACCAAATTAGAACTATTGATAAGTCACGCCTTTTTCTTCATTACGGGGAAATTTCTGACATTACGCTCCAAGAAGAAATCATTGATGCTTTATCCTTTCAATTAGGTATAAATAAAGGATAGAACGGAGGAGATTACCGCATTCGACTTGATTAGTATTTCCTATTGAAACGTACTTAATAAAATGGTCATCTCTAACTCATTTTGGTATTAAAAATTGCCGTTTGCTTTGTACAGCTACTTGCCTTGTTGTTGCGTGGCGAAAACACCAAGCAAGGCGAAAAAGTGACGTATCTTTCGCCCATTTATTCGCCTTGTTGTGTATGGCGATATTACTTCTGAGTGCAGTTTTTATTTTATTCCGACACAATCTTCATATCAAATGCTTATCGATTTTTAAATACAAAAAATAGATTGCTAAAAATTCTATTCCCACCAAAGCAACAAAACTACTCTTTCCAACGTGTTCCATGTATTATTTATTTTTCAAAATACATTATGCAAAAAAAATTACTATTTTTAGCCTTCATGCTGTGTAGCGTTTTTGTTTTCGCACAACAAAAATACACTATAAGCGGCTACGTTACAGATGCAGAAAGCAGCGAACAATTGATTTCGGCTAACTTATTCAACATCAAGACTTTACAAGGTACAAACTCTAATACTTATGGCTTTTTTAGCTTGACTTTGCCGAAAGGAAAAGCCCAAATCAAGGTATCTTATGTAGGTTACGAGGAACAAACTTTCGATATAGACCTCAATAAAGACCTTAAAATGGACTTTAAACTCAAGCCTTCTGTCACGTTGAAAGAGGTAGAAATAACGGCTACAAAAGTAGAGCGCATCGAGCAACGTACGCAAATGTCACGGATTGATGTGCCTATCGAACAAATTAAAAAAGTACCTGCGCTTTTGGGCGAGGTAGATGTTTTGAAAGTGCTACAACTTTTGCCAGGTGTACAAGGAGGTACAGAAGGGCAAAGCGGATTGTATGTTCGTGGCGGTGGACCTGACCAAAACCTTATAACGCTCGATGGTGTTCCCGTTTATAATGTTTCTCACTTATTGGGTTTTTTCTCTGTTTTTAATGCCGATGCTTTGAAAAATGTGACCTTATACAAGGGTGGTTTTCCTGCACGATACGGCGGACGTTTGTCTTCTGTGATTGATATTCAGATGAAAGAGGGCAATATGCAAAAATTCCATGGCGAAGGTTCTGTTGGTTTGATTTCGAGCCGTGCAACTTTTGAAGGGCCAATTTGGAAAGACCATACTTCGTTTTTGATTTCGGCACGCCGTACTTATGTAGATGCGATTATGAAGCCTTTGATTGCTTATCAAAATGCGCAAACCAATACCAATAGCCAGACAAATGCAGGTATTAGCCTTTATTTTTATGACTTAAATGCCAAAATAAACCACAAAGTAAACGCTAAAAATCGTATTTATTTGAGTGCTTACACGGGTAAAGATTTACTTGAACTTTCTTCTACACCAAAAGCAGTCAGCAAATCTACTACTTCTACAACAGGTAATACGAATTGGGGAAATATTACCTCGGCATTACGTTGGAATTCCGAAATAAACAACAAACTTTTTACCAATACTACCCTTACATATAGTAACTACAATTTTAATGTAGGACTTTCTAACACAACGAAAAGAGATGTGGTGGATATTACGACAGCACCTCCGACAACCACAAGCGTAACGATTTCAAATTTGGCTAATTACAGCTCTGGTATTAGAGATTTTGCTGCAAAATTTGACGTGGACTATGTACCAAATCCGCATCATTATATCAAAATGGGTATCAATGCCATTGCACATACCTATAATCCTGGTGCGACACAGTTCCAATACGACTTAGGAATCGGTCAATCAATTGACACTATTTTAGGTTCTTCGGCAGTAAAAGCGCAAGAATATGCGGCTTATATCGAGGACGATTTGCATTTCGGAGCATTCAAAGCGAACGTAGGTTTACACGCTTCTGCATTTAATGTAAATGGTGTTTTTTACAAATCTTTACAACCTCGTATCGGCATTAACTACTTGATTAACAATGATATAGCTATAAAAAGTTCATTTTGTACCATGCGTCAATACATCAATTTATTGAGCAACGAAGGTCTTGGTTTGCCATCAGATTTATGGGTGCCGAGTACCGACCGCATCAAACCACAAGATGCTTGGCAAGTGGCTATTGGTGCTGCAAAAACCGTCCGTGACGAATATGAAGTGAGTATCGAAGGTTACTACAAACAAATGAAAAACGTAGTAAGTTATGCGGCTGGTCAAAATTATTTAGCGAACCGTGATTG
>JANMGN010000822.1:0-17427 GCA_031374645.1 Chitinophagales bacterium
ACTGGGCGGAACTTTGGGCTTCCGCTTTGGCTTTAAGCGAATATCTGGTTGCTGCAAAGTTGGATTTTCAAGACAAAAAAGTATTGGAAATTGGGGCTGGTTTGGGTTTACCAAGTATCGTTGCGGCAAAACTTGGCGCAGCCGTTTGTGTGACAGATTATTTGCCAGAGGCGGTTGATTTTTCTCGTAAAAATTTCCAACGAAACAATTTGCAGAACGTCGAATTTGATGTTTTAGATTGGAGAAACCCCAATAAAATGTTTGCTGCTGATATTGTTTTGGCGGCAGATGTGGCTTACGAAAATCGTATGTTTGAATATTTGCCTATTGCTTTCAAAACGCTTTGTAAACTTGGTGGAACAATTTTTTTGAGCGAACCTAACCGTGGTTTAGCGCAATTTTTTTTAAAAGACCTTGATAATCAAGGTTTTAAAATTGAAAAAATAACTGTGCCAATTACACTTTTCGGTATTCAGTATAATATTAATGTTTTGAAAATCAACGTTTTAGATATTTCGTAAGAATCCAAATCACTGTCATGATTTTGGGCCTACGACAAATAAATAATAACGTCTAAAATTCAATAATAATAAAGCATTGGGTTATTTTAGCTCAATGCTTTATGTTATTGCTTGCGATTGAGCAATCAGTTTTAGAAACTATATTTCGGTATTTGACAAAAAAATACTCAAATGTATTGTGTTTATTATAAAATTACCTATTTTTGGCTTCTAATAAAAAACATCTATTTATTTATTTAATAATTGAGTTAGAATAATAAAAATTACAATTATTCTTAACTTCTGTTCAAAACAAAACAATTTCAAATTATGGGAAGTTCAAGTTTACAAACGTTAGACTACATCGTTTTCTTCTTTTATTTCATTCTTGTAGCTGGTTATGGCTCTTGGATTTATTGGCGCAAAAAAAATGATGCGGCAAGTTCAAACGATTATTTCTTAGCGGAAGGCTCGCTTACTTGGTGGGCAATTGGAGCTTCTTTGATTGCCTCAAATATTTCTGCGGAACAATTTATTGGTATGTCGGGTTCTGGATTTAAGATGGGACTTGGTATTTCCACCTATGAATGGATGGCGGCGGCTACGTTGATTGTGGTGGCTACTTTTTTTATGCCCATTTATTTGAAAAACAAAATATTTACCATGCCGCAGTTTTTGAATACGCGTTACAACTCTACGGTAAGTACAATTATGGCTATTTTTTGGTTGTTTTTGTATATTTTTGTCAATTTGACAGCAATATTGTATCTTGGAGCATTGGCTGTTTCTACTATTTCTGGTCTTGATTTTAACCTTTGTATGTATTGTTTGGCCGCTTTTGCTATCATTATTACACTTGGTGGAATGAAAGTAATTGGTTTTACGGACGTTATTCAAGTGTTTTTCTTGATTATTGGCGGATTAGTAACTACATATATGGCTGTGTCATTGGTTTCTACCAACTACGGAGCAAGCGGTATAACAGAAGGGTTTAGTATTATGCGTCAAAATGCAGGCGACCATTTTCATATGATTTTCCAAAGAGATAGTCCGCATTATATGGCATTGCCAGGGCTTACTGTTTTGATCGGTGGTATGTGGATTGTAAACTTAAATTATTGGGGTTGTAACCAATATATTACACAACGTGCTTTGGGAGCAGAATTGAAAACTTCTCGTCAGGGTATTTTGTTTGCTGCATTCTTAAAAATGTTGATGCCAATTATTGTTGTTATTCCAGGTATTGCGGCGTATGTTTTACACCAAAAAGGTATGTTTCAAGTAGAAATGTTGAAAGATGGAAAACTAAATGCAGATAATGCTTATCCTGTTTTGTTAAATTTATTGCCAGCTGGATTAAAAGGACTTTCTTTTGCAGCACTGACTGCAGCGATAGTTGCTTCTTTGGCTGGTAAAGCAAATAGTATTTCTACTATTTTTACCTTGGATATTTATAGAAAATTTCTCGGAAAAGATACAAGTGAGGCAGGATTGGTTGCAATTGGTCGTATTACAGTAGTAGTTGCAATTTTGATTGCGATTGTGGCTTCGCCTTATATGGGCATCGATAAAGAGGGAGGTTTTCAGTTTATTCAAGAAATGACTGGTTTGGTTTCTCCTGGTTTATTTGCTGCATTTTTTATGGGCTTTTTCTGGAAAAAAACAAATTCAGCAGGCGCATTATTTGCAATTGTTGGTGGCTTTATCATGGCTGTTTTGATGAATTTTGACCAAAAAGTAGAATGGGGAACAATGGGAAATGTTATCAAAACGACTGGCGACTATTTTCCTTTTGGCGAATGGGCTAGAATTCCTTTCCTCGACCGCATGGGCTATATTTTCTGTATTTGTGTAGCAGTTATGATTGTTCTCGGTCTTTGGAAACCAAGCGACAAAGGGTTGGAAGTAGATGCCAGTATGTTTAAATGGGATAGAACCTTTGCTATCGGAGCTACAATTATCATTGCAATGCTCGTCGCATTATATACTTATTTTTGGTAATTTCTTATAAGAAAAGTCTAAAAAAGTCGCTAAATTGTACAATTTAGCGACTTTTTTATTTAAAAACAAGCGGGATTGATACCCAACATATAATTCTGTACAATTCCTATACTCGGTGCAGCTTCAGAACCTTTGAAACCGCCGACTATCATATCATCGCTCATTTTTTCTTTTGCTGCTACTGTAAATGCGCTTGAAAGTGGCATATAAGACCAGTGCCATTTTTCTTCATTATAGCCAGTACGCCCGTTTTCTTTACTCGAATAAGGCTGGCAAAAACCATACGTTGCGGCATTTTCTGTAAGCCATTTGTATATTTTTTTGCCTTGACCATTGCTGAAATAATCGTCAGAAAGATAATTCAAATCAAGATCTGTACCCCAATGATGACGTGAAGAGCCAGGCATGGAACTAAAAAGCAATATTTTCAAGGCACGTTTTGTAGGGTCTTTGATTTTAGTAGCTTTTGTACCATCTTCTACACTCGTTAAGCCACTCCACTTGTCTTCCCAAATCTTTTTTTGCCTATCAAAATTCCTTGTTGCAGAAAGAATTTTTAGTTGGATATTATCTTTTTCAGCTGATTTTGCCATTTTTACAAAGGCTTCGTAAGTTTCTTTTCGCAGGTAAGTTTCTTTTTTATCGCTGTATTTTGCTGCAATTTGTACAAAATCTTTATGTTTTGCGGGAATAAATTTCCCCATAAGATAAGTAACACTTACAGTATCTTTTATCGTATTTTGCATCGCCATGTAAGCCAACTCCTCTGCGCTTATCTTGGGCGGACTATTTTTTTGCTCACTTTTTTGCTCTTTTTCTTTTTCTGAACTGTTACTCGCCCAAACACAGCCCATCAAAGTGACTATAGCGAGCGTCAAGAGTAAATCTTGTTTTTTCAACATAAATTTTATTTTTAAAGTTATCCACAGTGGTTATCCACATTTTCTAAATATTAATTATTGTTTTTACCTTTATGATTGCTTCTGTAAAAAAAGTATTTTCGGCATCGCCTTCTGCAAATTTTATATAATCAGAAATAGTCATAATTTCTTGTAAATCAGTGTCTTGTGTTGTGAGAATATCATTTTCTTTACAAAAAGTCAATAACTCTGAGCTCGTCATTTCTAATGCTGAAAAACGATATTGGTTTGCCAAATATTCTCTTAGTATAAAAGTCAGCTCATTACAAAAAAGTTTTAACGCTCCTTTTTGTGGATAACTTTTAGCCTCCAAATGCTCTAATTTCCTCAATGCTTTAGCTTTTGCGGTCTGATTTTGCTCATAAATAATAGCTCTATTTCTCGCATTTTTTTGTCGCCAAAATAAATAAATTCCAATACCTAAAAACGTTAGTAGAACTATGCCAATAGGCAAATAATAATCTGAAATATTTTTTTCTTCTTCAATAATGTCTTTAATTGGTAAAAGTCCCAAGCTATCAGGCTGTACTTCATAAACCATTATTTTCAAAGGATTGGTATAAAACGTATCTACCAAAGTGCCATTAGATTTTACTGCGACCATGATGGGCGGAATATTAATTTCGCCTGCCTCAAAAGTTGTAATTTTGGCACTCACAACTCGCTCATTATTAGAAAGTAATTTTGGCGGTGCAATTTGCACACATTCGATATTTTTTTTCGCTAATGAATCCCACCCGATATACTCAATCGGAGCTTCTGCCCAACCCGAAATATTGATATTAAGCTGCACTTGATCTCCAACAAACATACCTGATTTGTCCAAACTTACTGTTACCTCTTGTGCAGAAAGCACAAGAGGTAACCCAAAAATTAATATCAGTAAAAGGAGTAAAAATCGCATGAAGTATTTTTTTGCAAAAATACGCTTTTAAAAAATATTTGTGTACTTTTACAACTTATAAAATTGGAAGAGACATGAAAATACCTTCACAAAAATTATTTCATCTGATAAAAAATCTTAGTTCGGCAGAGAAGCGTTATATCAAGATTTTCTTCCGCAAAAATCAGGTTTCAGAGGGCAAATATATTTTACTTTTTGATGCAATTGATAGACAAATAGTCCTCGATGAGGTTAAATTGCAACATGCAATATATAAAAAAGAGGAAATAGACGGTACAAAATTTTCAGAAATGAAAAATTACCTCTACCAAACTTTGCTCCGAATATTGCAAGATTTTGATAAAGAAACATCGATTAATTATCGTTTGCAGACTATGCTTGGCAATATCCGAGTGTTGTACCGTCGTGCAATGTATGAAGAATGTTATGACCAAATCTCAAAAACCCAAAAACTTGCTGAGGTGTATGAAAATTTTGAAGTTTTGATAGAACTTTTGCGATGGGAAAAACAAATTGCACATACGAAAGGTGACATTAATTTTTTTTCTAATACACTACAAAATATTGTAAATCAAGAACTTAAATATTACAAAAAATTAGAAAATACTACTTTCTATAAGAATACTTTTTATGAAGTATATGCAACTATCCGTAAAGAAGGTTTGCTTGGGCGAGATAAAATGATAGCTACCCTTTCGGCTACAATGGCTAAAAAAGAGCTTAAAAGTGAAAAATATGCACTTTCTAAAACAGCGCAAATTCTTTTTTATCGTAGCAAAAGTATTTATGCTTATGCACTTGGCGAGCATCAAATGTTTTATAATGATAGCAAAGAGCTATTAATTTTGATGGAAAGCTACGAGGAGTATTTGCGAGAGGAAACGAGCGAGTATATTTCTGCCCTGAATAATTTTATAGCAAGTTGTTTTGCGCTAAATCGTTATGCAGAAGTAAATATAATGCTTAATAAATTACGTAGTGTCGTGCCTCGTACATCTGACGATAGAGTGAAGATACACCGTCAGTATTATCAAAGTAAATTACAGTGGTGTATTAACACAGCTTCTTTTGAGGAAGGTATGGAAGTGATAAAAGAACGTGAGGAAGAAAAGAAAACTTTTGATAATCAAGAGTTAATACATAGTGGTTTTTATTATCCGTATTTTTATATTTCTTTTGCTGCGGGCAAATATGACCTCGCAAACGATTATCTCAATGAGTGGCTTGGAGCAACAAAAACAAGTGATAGGCAAGATTTACAGGTTATGGCAAGGCTTCTGAATCTGATACTTCATTTTGAAATGGGAAACTCTGTGCTATTGGATTCGCTTTTGCGTACAACCTCTTATTATCTTAACAAGCACAGTAGCTGGGCTGATTTTGAGCGATTACTCCTTCGTTTTGTCCGAGAGGCGCATCAATCTTCTTCCAAAAAAGAACTGACAAAGCTACTGGAAACCATCAAAGAAGATTTTGAAAAACTCGCTCAAGATAGTACAAAAAGTGTTTTTATACAATATTTTGATTTTATTGCGTGGTTAGAGAGCAAAATATCTGGAAAATCTTTTGCACAAACACTAAAAGACAAAGTGAAATACTGATACCTAAATAATTGATTATCAATTATTTAGGTATTTTTTAGCGTGTTCTACGATTAGACACAGTATTTCCTTCATTGCGAATATCAATAACTGTTACGTTCCAGCTGAAACGGTCGCTTTTTGATTTTTTTACTTTTACAACATATTATACACCTTGAGCTTGTTGTTGTTGTTGGCTATCCAAAACAGTTACGAATGATTTTACTTTAAGGTCTGCTAATTTAATTTTTGCGTTTAACATAATCTCAAGAATTTTAATGGATGAAATAAAATAATTGATAAAGATACCTACTTTTTTTGAAAATTGCAAATACAATTTTTTCTTAAAATCAGGTTTCTGAGCTATAAGGAAGCCAGCTCAGTTTTGAGATATGTCGCTAAAATGGGAGTAGTAAAAATAGTGGAACGCAGCTTTTGGGATATGGCTACTTTCAAAATAAATATTTTTACTGTATGAAAGCACTACAAAAATTAATTAGTTTGGACGAAATTTTTGTAATGAGGTTTTGTTTTGGAACGATTAATATTGTACAAGTTTTGTGCCAAATATTAAATTTTTAATTATATATTAAAAATATTTTATAATATCTTCTGAATTTTGAAAAAATCTGCGATTATTCTCGTTAAAGTTATTGCACACTTTTAATTTATCCAATTTTTTGCTTCTTGCTCCACGTGTTTCAAATTTACTTTTACACCATATTTGTCTTCAAGGTGTTTTGCCAGGCTATCTGCTGAATAAACAGAACGATGTTGCCCACCCGTACAACCAAAATGTACGGTCAAACTTGCAAAATTACGTTCAATGTAATTTTCTACCGAACTATCCACTAAGGCAAAAGCGTTTTGTAAAAAATCGTCCATACTTCTTTGTTGCTTCAAAAAATCTATCACAGGCTTATCTCGACCAGTCAATTTTTTATATTCTTCATAACGACCAGGGTTTTCTATCGCCCGACAATCGAAAACAAAACCACCGCCATTGCCACTTGTATCTGCTGGAATTCCTTTTTTAAAAGAAAAACTATCCACCGTGACGACTAAATCACTCGCTGCACCTTTCGCTTTGTCAAAAGGCTCAAACTGTTTGGAAGCAACCGTCAGACGAAGGCATCTGCGAAGCTCGGGTATCTCAACAGGTATCTGAACATTATCCAAAAGCCAAGCAATATTTTTAATTGCGTATGGAATACTGATAATAAAATGCTCTTTGCGTTCATATAAACCACGGAATCCATAAGCTCCCATTGCTTGCAAACAACGGATAAGCACATAACCATAATAGTAACGAATAAACTCTTTTCTATTCACACGCAAGAGCAACTCTGCACAATCTAAGTAATGGTCTAAAAGTTCTTCACGTATATTATGCGGAATATTTCCTTTTGCTTGAAAAAGAAGGGAAGCTAAATCATATTGTAACGCACCTTTTCTACCGCCTTGATAATCAATGAAGTATGGCTCATTTTCTTTTATCATAATATTGCGGGACTGAAAATCACGAAACATAAAATGGCTACAATCTGCTTGTAGTAAAAAATCGATAAATCGCTCAAAATCATCTTCGAGCAATTGTTCATCAAATGGAATTTTGGCTAATTTTAAAAAATAATTTTTAAAATAATGCAAATCCCAAAGCATAGACTGACGGTCAAAAGCGGCTCTCGGGTAACAAACGCTGTAATCCAAACCTTCACCACCTTTGATTTGTATTAAAGATAATTTTCGGATGATTTTTTTGTACAAATCAACCAACTCATTAGAAAAAGGTTTACCTTCTGCTGGCAACAATTGATACAAAGCCTTGTCTCCCAAATCACTTTGTAAATACATATCGCTATTTTTTCCAACACAATACACTTCTGGAACATTCAAACCACAGTTGTAAAAATGCTTAGTAAAAGCTAAAAAAGCAGTGTTTTCTTTTTCATCAGGACTATAAGTGCCAATTACAGATTTTGTTTCTCCTTCCAAACGGTAATACACTCTATCTCCACCAGATTGTGCAATTTTGCTAATTGTTTTGGCTACTTCGCCTGCCCATTCTTCAAAAAGTTGGGCCAATTGCAACTCTATTTGTTTTGCTTTTATTTTTGGCATTTTAATTATTTTTTTGCAAAAATATAAAAAAGCTCTGATAGTGCTGAACTATCAGAGCTTTTATTTACTATTCACTTATCGTTTTGTAGTATATCTTACCATTCTCCACTTGCGCCGCCGCCGCCGCCATCTCCACCGCCGAAGCCACCAAAATCGAAACCGCCGCCGCCTCTGTCGCTATTATCCCAGCCGCCACCGCCGCCGCCAATGTAACGCCAGCCGCCGCCGTCCCAATTGCTATAACCTCTTCGAGTGACCATCATACCTCTATTGTTTCGATTGGAATAAATGATGACGAAAATAATAACACCTACTACCAATAAAAAAATCAGTACACTGCCAGCCTCTTCTTCTTCGCCTCCTATATTGTCATTTTTATATTCACCTTTTGCTCTTTCTATAATTGCATCGGTTGCTTGATTAAAGCCTTCGTAATATTTTTTTTGCTTAAAATTCGGTATAATTAGTCTATCAATAATCCTTCCGCAAAGGGCATCTGGCAAAACGCCTTCCATGCCGTAGCCTGTTTGTATATTTACATGACGGTCGTCAATTGCGGCTAAGATTACAATACCGTTGTCCTTTTTTTTATCGCCTACGCCCCAGTCGTGCAAAATATTCAGCGCAACTTGATCTACTGCGTAGTCGCCAGTCGTATTGATAGTCACTACGACGATTTGAGTAGAGGTAGAATCGCTATAAAGTACCAATTTCCTCTCCAATTCAGCACGCTCTCCTTCTGAAAGAATGCCTGCTAAGTCATTGACCAAACGCTGTGGATTTGGACGTTTAGGTGTATTTTGCGCTGAAAGCGAAAATGAAAATAAAAGTAATAATAATATATATCTCATTGATTAACAATCAAATAAAGTGATTTCAAATTAGTTGAATTTTCCAAAAACGATGTCGTCTGGCAATTCATTTTTACGAGTTCCCGTTGCTGGGAAATATTCTGAAAGACTATTTCCAATATTTTTCAAAACAATTTCTATACCTTCAGCATATTGTTTATTTTTAAAAAAACCTTGAAGGAGTTGAATTTTTTCTTGCCAAAATTCATTGTTTGCTTTTGCATAAATAGCCTCATCTCCAAAAATACTATATACACGAGATTCTGAAGCGATGTACAAAAGTACACCGTTTCGAAGGTTTGTTTTATCCATACCAAGATGTTTGAAAATTTCTTCGGCACGTTGCAAAGGATTGTTATATGGACATTCTCCTTCGATATAAATTCGAATTTCGCCAGAAGTTCTTTGTTCAATATCTTGAATAGTATTGACAATTCGCTTTTTTTCACGGCGATTCAGTAAAGTATTTGACGTTTTGAATAGACTAAACATTTTTTCTTTTTTAGTAAAAGTAAGAAGTAGAATAAGCAAGATTACAGAATGTTTTATCCAGCAATCTTGCTTATTAAGTTACTATTTGCTCAGATTTTATTTTCCAAAATTGATAGTTGGTGCTTTTTGAGTACCTTCATCTGCTTTGAAAAATGGTTTTTCTGCAAAACCAAACATTTTTGCAAGGATTGATCTTGGCATTACGCTGATGTCGCTGTTATAATTTTTAACAATTTCAGTGTAACGGTCACGTTCTACTTTGATGCGGTTTTCAGTACCAGCGACTTCAAAAGATAAATCTCTAAACTGTTGTGTTGCTTGAAGTTGTGGATAATTTTCAGAAACTACCAATAATCGGCTCAAAGTGCTTGACATTTGGCTTTGTGCTTTTTCAAATTCAGCCAATTTTTCAGGCGTGATATTGCTTGGGTCTATTTTGACCTGAGTAGCCGACGCACGAGCATTTACTACATCTACAAGCGTTTGTTTTTCAAAATCAGCAGCGCCTTTCACGACTTGTACCAAATTATTGATAAGGTCAGAGCGGCGTTGGTAAGCGGATTCTACATTTGCCCAAGCAGCATCTACTCCGATTTTTGATTTGACCATCGTGTTGTAAGAATTACAACCGCCCAACAATAAAAGTAAAGCAATACCTGCGAAAATTAGTGTATTTCTCATTATTGATTAAAAATTTTGATTAAAAAATATAAAAGTTTTGATTAAAAATTTTTTCAAAAAGTAAAGTTACAATTATTTTAATAAACTAAATAATTAATTATTAGTTCCATTTTTAAATATTTTTTGTATTTTCGTCATTTAATAGCTTAAAATAAATTATATATCTATCAAAATGAAAAATAAATTATATTTATTAATATTTATAAGTGCATCATTATTAATTATTTGTTGTAAAAATAACGATGTGCAGCAGGCTCAAAATCAGCGGGCGAATGCTAATCCGAATTTGACTACCAATTATGACGATTTGGCGAAAGAATATTGTGAATGTTCTTCAGAAATAATTATGTTGAACAAAAAAATGCAAAAACTTAACGAAGAAGGTAAGTTTGAAGAAATGGGTGACTTACTTTCAGAAATAGAGTCTAAAAGTGTAAAGCAAAATGCTTGTCAAGAAAAATTAGATGCTCAATTTAATACAAAAATAGATACGAGTAAAGCAGTGCTTTCGGCTATAAAAAGACTGTGTCCTGATTTAGGAGGTTTTATGGAAAATGCTAAAAAAGTAGCTGAGTAGAAATTTCAGAGTAAATAAAATACATTAAAAATATAAATATACAAATTTTTTGTCATAAAAATTTGCTATAAATCATTAATATACAGAACTTTACCTTTTAAAAGTGAAAAAATAGAAAATTGGCAAAATCAAATATGGAAGCTACAACAAAAACGCCTGGCTTGGGCGATATAAGTATGATACGCGACATACTTATGGGTCAGCAAATCAACGAGTTTGAAAATCGTTTTGCTGAACTCTCTAATCGTGTTCAACAATTAGAACAAGACCTACGAAAATCTATGCAAGAGCAAGAAGATCGTAGCAATCAGCGTTTTAGTAAAATGACAGAGGAGATGAATGAGCGTTTTGCACGTGTCCAGAAAAATTTAGATGACAATACTAAAATGCTTGATGACAAAATCAATCGTACCAGCAAAACGGACAAAGCACTTATTGGTGCGATGTTGATAGAAATTGGAAAACAACTGGTGGACGACAAAAAGTAATTTTGCTCAATTAATATGAACGAATCATCGCAAGACGACTTATTGCTGATGAACCGTCTTCGTGCAATTTTGCTCAAAGAAGACCGCACGGTTTTAAATCAGTTGCATGATACGCTCGAAGACCCCGAGTTGTTGTCAAAAAAAGTTGCGCCTATTATTGAGGAACATATTGATTTTTTGAAGAAAAATTTTCCAAAAGAATTTCATAATTCTGTAAATGATATTGTTGATAAACGTATTCAGGCTTCTCAAAACGAACTAATAGATGCGCTGTATCCTGTCCTTGGGCAGATGATAAAAAAGTATATTGCACATCAGTTTCAGCAATTAAAAGACGGCATAGACCAAAGAATAAAAGAATCGCTGAACACAAAAAATATTTGGTGGCGTATTAGGGTTTCTTTGTTGGGAATAAAAGACAGTGATATTGTATTGAGGAATTTAGATAGGCCCAAAATAGAAGAAGTTTGCTTGATACAACGCAACTCTGGTCTGCTTATGGGAAGCGCATCGCTCAATCCGACCATTGATAAAGAAGTGATTGCAGGTATGCTTACCGCCATAAAAGCATTTGTAGAAGATGCTTTTCAGCGAGATAATGAAGAATTAGAGATGATACAATATGGTTCTTATAAAATTTTATTGTATAATTTTCATACTTATTATGTTTCTGTTGCACTAAGTGGCTCTATTTCAAGTGGAGAAAAAGAAAAAATAAATAGTCAATTGCAAACTTTTGCCATAAACGAACTCAAAGATTACAAACCTCAAAATTTGGACGAAATGAATGATTACATTTCCGAAAAATTAGATTATTATTTCATTGTACCACAACGAGAGGCTCTTCCCGCTCTTGTGGAAAATGAACAACAAGCAAGCAAGGCATTATGATTAGTAGAAAAGTTATCTTAACAGGGAGTTTTGGCGTTGGAAAAACATCGCTTTTCACTCAGTTTATCTACAATAAATTTGATGATAAATATCTAACGACTATTGGTGTAAAAGTGAACAAAAAATCATTGGACATTGATGGCGAAGAATTATCTATACTGCTTTGGGATATAGCAGGAGAGGTTTCTCAAGATAAAGTACCCGTTTCGTACTTCCTTGGCGCAAGCGGAATAATATATGTATTTGACCTTGCACGTCCATCTACACACCTCAATATTATTGCTGATATTGAATATTTGAAAAAAATGATTCCTGATGGTATTATAAAGTTAGTTGCTAATAAAAAAGATTTAGTGACCAACGAGCAAATAGAGCAAATTGCTAAAAAAATAAATATCCCGATAGACGCTTTCACAAGTGCCAAAACAGGAGAGAATGTAGAGGAGCTTTTTTCACAACTTGGAAAAGATTTAGTTTAAAAAATAAATCATAAATCGCTGTTTATCAATGGTTTATATTTAAAAAAAATAATCTTTAAATTTATTTCTGCTACTATTTCGTACGCTTTTTATGCAAAATACAAGTATTCTAACTTACCAATCGTTTACTCATCTAAAAGAGTTTAGCGTTCAGCAAGTGCTTTTAGATAAGCAAGGTTTTGTGTTAGAAAATGACGAACGCCTGCTAAAAAATCATTTGTTTCGTCAAAAATCTATTCCAGAAATTTGCCCTTTTTTTGAAAGTATTTTCCCTTCCCTGTACTTGTTAAAAGAAGACATAGATGAAGTTCATTTTCCCTCTGTCAGCTTGTACGTAAAAGATGATTTTCAAGGTTATTTTCATTATACTTTTTCAAAAGCAAGATACCAAGAACATATTGTTTTTGTGTGGACAATCCTCAAAGACAAAGATGCCGAAAATCGTCAAATCCGACAACAAACCGAGAATACTCGGCTTTTGGAAATCGAAAAATCAGAATAGTAACTATAATTGTATTTTACCTATTAAGCTGGTAATCAGTAGTTTATAAAAATATGTTTTTATAAATAATTTAGCCAAAGCACCTAATTTCCCAATTCCTATATGACCATTCCTTTTTTTAAATACCAAGGCACAGGCAACGATTTTGTACTAATAGACCAACGCCACGAACAATTCCTATCTCGAAAAGATACCACAATTATTGAAAAAATTTGCGACCGAAAATTTGGCGTAGGCGCAGATGGATTGATGCTTTTACAATCGAAAGATGGTTACGATTTCGAAATGATTTATTTCAATGCAGACGGCAATGAAAGTTCCATGTGTGGCAACGGCGGCAGGTGTATCGTTGCTTTTGCAAAATACCTTCACGCAATTGAAAATCAATGTCATTTTTGGGCAATTGACGGTGCGCACGATGCAAAAATAAACGAAGAAGGCGACTATGTAGAACTAAAAATGATAGATGTTCGTCAGATAGAACGAGGCGATGATTTTTATTTGATGAATACGGGTTCGCCACATTTTGTACAATTCGTTACTGAAATGTCCGACATAAATATTTTTGAAGAGGGAAAAAAAATACGTTATTCAGAGCGTTTTGCAAAAGAGGGCATAAATGTAAATTTTGTAGAAGAAAAAGAAAATACCATAGAAGTAACGACCTACGAGCGAGGCGTAGAAGACGAAACACTCTCTTGCGGCACAGGCGTAACGGCTGCTGCAATCGCTTTTGCACAAAAAAATAGCCAATTTGAAACAATAAATATCAGTACAAAAGGTGGAAAATTAGCAGTTCGCCTTGAGAATGACGGGTATATCGGCTACAAAAATATATGGCTTTGCGGAGCTGCAAATTTAGTTTTTGAAGGAAATATAATGATAATGAATAATTAAAAATACAACTAATTGATAATCATTTAGTTATTAAAAATAAACGTTGAGAAAACATTATAAAATAAATGGATATAAATACTTCTGAAATAACAGATTTAGTAAAAAAAGATTTTGAATTGAGCCAAAGCGAAACACCGATGAGCGAACAAGAGTTACTCGATATGCTTACAGAGGAAGTTGGGCTGATGATAGAAACTCGCTTAGATTTTTTACTCGGACTGATGTATCGTTTGGATATTGACGAAATGAAAATCAGAAAAGCTCTTGCTTTCGGCAACGAAGACCCACCGAATCTGTCTTTGGCAAAATTAATTTTACAAAGACAAAAGCAACGAGTTTTGAGTAAAAAAATGTACAAAACTGCACCAATAGAAGGTTGGGACGAGTTTTGAAAATCTGTTTATTTTCTTTTTTCTAAATCCTTACAACCTTTTCCTATTTTAAATGCACTTTAAATTGATTTTTTTTTGAGAAAATACAAATAAAGTGTACCTTTGCAGGCTTATTAGACAAAAAGAGCTTTGTAAGCATTTAGATAAATATGAATAAAATAAAGTTCAATACCCTTTTCGCTGCAATAATGTTACTCCTTTTGAGTGCTTGCAAATCTGAATTTGAAAAAATGCGTACCAGTGGCGACACGGCAGCTATTTTGAAAAAAGGAAACGAATACTACGAAAAAGGCGATTACACGAAAGCTCAAACGATGTATGACCTAATTATTAGCTCGGTACGTGGTCGTCAAGATGCTGAAAAAGTGTATTATCGCTATGCTTATACACACTATTACTTAGAAAAATACGTTTCTGGTAATTACTATTTTGACCAGTTTGCAAAAACTTATCCAGGCAGTGAGTTTCGAGAAGAGGCTGATTATATGGCTGCTTTTTGTAATTATAAGCAATCGCCTTCATACAGACTTTCGCAAGAAACAACTACAAAAGCAAGTGATGAGTTGCAACTTTTTGTAAATACTTACCCAAATAGCGAGCGAATCAAAGATGCCAACAAACTTATCGACGAAATGCGAACCAAATTGGAGAAAAAAGCGTTTGAAGAAGGTAATCTTTATTTCGACCTACACGAATATCAGGCTGCAATACAAACATTTAATAATGTTTTGAAAGATTTTCCAGAAACTAACAATGCAGAACTTATCAGCTACAAAATAATTTTGGCAGCTTATGACTACGCCAAAAATTCGGTACTTGCTAAACAAGAAGAACGTTACAAATTAGCAGTAGAAGAAAGCGAAAACTTTGTACGTCGCAATGACAAAAGCAAGTATAAAAAAGAAGTCGCTTTTATCAATAAAGAATCAAAAGCAAGACTAAAAGAAATTAAAGCGGACGCTATGGCGTTGGCAAAAAATGCAAAAAATTAATTTGATTTTAATATATATTTCAATAATATGACAGATATAAAAACTAAAGCGCAAGGCATTGATGCAAATGTACGTGCGCGTGACGTGAAAGCGTTGGTAAAAGACACTGGTAATATCTACGAAACTTTGGCTATCATTACCAAACGTGCACGTGTTTTGGCAGTGGACATCAAAATCGAGCTTAACAGTAAACTCGAAGAGTTTGCGGTTAGTACGGATACTATCGAAGAAATTCACGAAAACAAAGAGCAAATAGAAATCTCTAAGTTTTATGAGCGTCTGCCAAGTCCTGTAATCATTGCGTTGGATGAGTTCCAAACTGGAAAAATCCAACACCGTTACAATGCAAATACAGAACGTGAAGAGCGTGCTGAACGTCCAGAAAGTAATGATAACGAGAAAAGAACTTTTACAAGATCACGTCGTTAAAATTTAACTTTTAGAGCGTTTGTGAAAACTACTTAAATAAATAGGACGATTTTGTAATAAAATCGTCCTATTTTCGTTTTATAAATTGATTTTTATTTCAAAAATTTTATAAGAGTGTTTTTAAAAAATAAAAAAATTATACTTGGTATTTCTGGAAGTATTGCAGCTTATAAAAGCGCAATTTTAACTCGTTTGCTCATAAAAGCAGGCGCAGAAGTACAAGTATTGATGACAAATTCTGCAACAGAATTTATCACACCGCTTACACTTGCAACACTTTCTAAAAAACCTGTTTTTACATCAGTTATTTCAGAAAGTGCTTGGAATAATCATGTAGAACTTGGTCTTTGGGCAGATGCGATGATAGTAGCTCCTGCAACAGCAACTACTATGGCAAAATTAGCCAACGGAATTTGTGATAATATCCTTACAGCGACTTATCTTTCGGCTCGTTGTCCTATTTTTATCGCTCCTGCGATGGATTTGGATATGTGGAAACATCCAGCAACATTGCGAAATCTTGCGCTTTTACAATCCTATAATGTAGGGTTGATTCCAGTAGAAAATGGCGAATTGGCAAGTGGTTTGGTTGGCGAAGGACGCATGGCAGAACCTGAAAATATTATCGCTTACTTGGAAATTTTCTTTGCACAACAAGCTGATTTTCAAGACAAAAAAATATTAATTACAGCAGGGCCAACCTATGAAGCGATAGACCCTGTTCGGTTTGTTGGTAATCGTTCGTCTGGAAAAATGGGAGTAGCTATCGCAGAAGAAATTGCACAAAGAGGCGGAAAAGTAGAACTTATTCTTGGGCCATCAAGTCTGAAAATTTCGCATCCAAATATTAATGTTACAAGAGTAGAATCTGCACAACAAATGTTTGATGCTTGCGTAAAACAATTTGATCAGTGCGATGCTGCTATTTTATCGGCTGCTGTTGCAGACTATAGACCAAGTGTCGTGGCTGACCAAAAAATAAAAAAGAAAGATGCAACACTGATTATTGAACTCGAAAAGACAACAGATATTGCAGCGCATTTGGGTAAAATAAAGCAAAAAAAGCAAGTTTTAGTTGGTTTTGCCTTAGAAACAAATGATGAGCTGGCAAATGCTGAATCCAAATTGGAACGTAAAAATTTTGATTTTATAGTCCTAAATTCCTTGCGTGATAGTGGCGCAGGTTTTGCAGGAGATACCAATAAAATTACCATTGTAAAAAAAGACAAATCTGTTACGGGATTTGATTTAAAATCAAAAACAGAAGTAGCAAAAGACATTGTCGATACTTTAACAACATTTTTTTTATGAAAAAAATAGCGATACTTTTATTTTTATTTATCAATATTGTCACAAGTAATGCTCAAGAATTGCAAGCAACAGTCACGATAAATACGCCCAAACTACAAAACGTAGATAGAAAAGTTTTTGATGTTTTGAAACAACAAATTCAAGATTTTTTGAATACTCAAAAATGGACAGATGACGTTTTTGAGCCAGAAGAACGCATCAAAGTAAATGTAACGATGACTATTTCGGAGGAAAAAAGTGCGACAAGTTTTGGTGCAAAAATGACCATACAAGCGAGCCGACCTGTATTTAATAGCGACTACGAATCAACTCTTTTGCTTACGGTAGATGACGATGTAGATTTTTCTTACGAGCAATATCAACCGATACAGTATTCGCAAAATGCCTTTACGGATAATATTTCTGCTATATTTTCTTTC
>JANMGN010000006.1:0-2205 GCA_031374645.1 Chitinophagales bacterium
CTATTAAAAGCTATACTTTACTAAATTTTCAGCCCAATGCGCTGCATTGAACTTCAAATTTAGCTCGTCTATCTTCTAACATACTAACCATAAATCCACAACTTATTAGTCACACGTTACTAAGATATTCATAACTTAAAAAATATGTCATTTAAAATATACACAAAAACAGGCGACAGCGGAGAAACCTCCCTTTACGGAGGATTACGTTTGCCCAAAGACCATATCAGAATCGAAAGCTACGGAACGGTTGATGAACTCAATTCTCACGTAGGTATGGTGCGAGATTGCGCTCAAAACGAGCATTTGCGAAGCGTTTTGAAAACTATTCAAGATAGACTTTTTGACCTCGGGGCAAACTTAGCGGTGGATCCGAACAAAAACCTGCAAGTTCCTCAAATAGACGAATTGGATATACAACTCCTTGAAAATGAGATAGATAGAATGAGTGAAACTTTGCCAGCCTTGAAAAATTTTATCCTTCCAGGCGGACATACGACTATTTCTTTTTGTCATTTGGCAAGATGCGTTTGCCGCCGTGCAGAGCGAAATGTGGTTGCATTGAGCCACAACGAAACAGTCAATCCGATTCTTATTCAGTACCTCAATCGTTTGTCGGACTATCTATTTACATTAGCAAGATATTTTGCAATGGAACTGAAGGTGGAAGAAACGGCTTGGAAAGGGAAATAGGGTAGGCGTCGAAAATATTTTTTAACTGAAATTTAACCAATACCAATAAGCATATTTTTGAAAAAAAATATATCTTTGCACAACATTTGAAGCGCTTGAAAATAGCGCAGATAGCAATTTTTTAGCCTATTTATTCAATAAACAAAATCATAAAAATGCGAATTATAACATTACTTTTTGCAGCATCACTATTTTTGATGTCTTGCGACAAATTAAAATCGTCATCAACAGCTACGGAAAGCACAGACGGAACGGTAAGTGCAGCAGTAGCCGCTATGCCAAAAACAAAATTAGTTTTTGAAGGCGATACTTATGATTTTGGAAAAATCAAAGAAGGAACAATCGTTGAGCATACCTATACAGTAAAAAATGTCGGAGATGCACCTTTGTTTATCTCAAATTGCCGTGCAAGTTGTGGTTGTACTATCCCAACTTGGCCCAAAGAAGCAATTGCTTCTGGCGAAAGCGCAAAGATAGAAGTAAAATTTAACTCTTCGCACAAAGAAGGTGACGTGAGCAAAGCCATTACGGTAACTGCAAACACAGACCCTGAGCAAAATTTTCTTACTATAAAAGGTATCGTAGAAAAAGCAGCGGAAGAGGCAAAAAAATAATTTCAATAAAAAAACCTCGAAACATTTGTTTCGAGGTTTTTTTTATGCTATTTTACATCATTATTCATTTTCAAATTATTCATTATTCCTATGGCAGGAAATACATTTGGTAATTTATTCAAAATAAGCACTTTTGGAGAGTCGCACGGAAAAGCGATTGGCGTAGTCATTGATGGTTGTCCAGCGAACATTGTTTTGGATGAAAAATTTATACAATCCGAACTCGACCGTCGCAAACCAGGACAATCAAATATCGTTACGCAACGAAAAGAAAGCGATACTTTTCAGATTTTGTCAGGCATTTTTGAAGGAAAAAGTACGGGGACACCTATCGGAATGTTGATTCCCAATGAAGACCAACGTTCGCATGATTATTCGCATATTGCCGAAAAGTTCCGACCCTCTCATGCAGATTATACCTACGAAGTAAAATACGGAAATAGAGATTATCGTGGCGGCGGACGTTCTTCTGCACGAGAAACAGCTGCACGTGTTGCAGCAGGAGCTGTCGCAAAATTATTTTTACAAAAGACTGATATTCAGATAGTTGGATATGTTTCGCAAGTAGGAAATCTGAAAATAGAAGGCTCTTATGAAGACTTGGATTTGAGTAAAATAGAAACAAATGATGTACGATGCCCTGATGCTGATATGGCTGAAAAAATGATTTCGCTCATCAAAGAAGTTCGTAAAGATGGCGATACAATTGGTGGAGTAGTGAGCTGCGTAATTAAAAATTGCCCTGCTGGACTGGGCGAACCTGCTTTTGACAAACTGCACGCTGAACTCGGCAAAGCGATGCTCAGTATCAATGCCGCAAAAGGATTTGAGTACGGCTCAGGATTTGCAGGAGTGGAAAAGAGAGGCTCTGCTCACAACGACGTTTTTTTTAAAGATG
>JANMGN010000015.1:0-2445 GCA_031374645.1 Chitinophagales bacterium
AATCCTGCGCATTGATCCAACAAATACCACTCAGCTACCCAATATGTACGTTCATCTTTGTTTCGTTCCTTTGTCCAAAATACAGCAGGTACTCCCTCATATACCAAACGCTGTACGACAGCTGTGCTTGAAGACATAATATTTTAGTTTAATATTTGAATTAATTTACGATTTTAAAGAAGACTTAAGAGGTGCTTTGTTTTAATAATTGCGCCACCACAGCCCTTCTCACTCGCCTCAGGTCATTCACAAACTTTACAAAATTACCGTCCGCAAGCGGTTTCAATACAGGCTCTGCACTTTCAAAAATACGCTTAATATCAGCCTCTACACTTACACCATTTAGTACACATATCTTTTTTACGTCTTCATAAGTGCTGCCATGAAGATGAATAAATCGCCTACCAAATCGGCTATCTATTTCATCAAAACCTTTTCTATTATAGCGAACACCTCGCTTCACTTCTACCTCTAAGTTGTCTGTGCCGACCATCACACAGCCCATCTTGTCCTGACACTCATTATAAAGTGTGATGAGTGTACGCAACGCACTATGTTTCAACTTATCCGCTTCATCTATGATTAGTAAAGGTTTTTTACCTATACGTTGCTGAAAAAACTCCGCTACCAACATCAATAAATTGTCTGTACTCACATAGCCTTTTCGCTCTGCTTTTACACCAAGAGCCGTACACAGCTGCTCTAAAAACTCTCTTTTACTCCACTCTCTACACTGGATGTAAAATTGATTACCTTCTGTATTTTCCGATGTACTTTGCTTACACGCAGCCGACTTACCTACTCCTGCCCGATAGCTAACTGCCATAAACAAAAGCCTATCTTTTGCATCTTTCAATACTTGCTTCATCATTGCGCTTGTCGTCGTTTCTGCAAAATTCCAATCATCGAAAGGGTATCTAAGTTTATTTCCGATAAGCAGCCACATTTCTTCCGAAACGTTTTGCCAAATTCCATTTTTACAAAAACTAATCACACCTGGACTTACTTTGCAGTGTTGAGCCAGTTTGTTTGCAGACCCGAAGCGAACCTCCTCCTGCACAATCAACTGTACTATACCTTGTTTTACTTGTTTTGAAATCATAATTTTGTTATTTGTCAGGGACTACCATTACCCTAATTTGTTTTTAATTCAATAAAGCAACTACTTTCACTGCCAATGCCTCTTTTTCTTCCAATGACTTATTGTGCGCTTCTATAACATCTACTACCATATTTATCACTTTATACTTAGCCTCTCCTTGCACTTTTCCAGTCATTACCCGATCTACCCATTGTATAGAGCAATTTAGTTCCTTTGCCACTTTGCTTTTTGCGCCCCTTATATCCATCAAACGGGCATTCAATTTCCCCAAATCGATTTTACTTACTGTTGCTTGCATATTCTATCTCTTTTTTGTACTTTTGTTTTTTTTATTAAACAAGTTGTGAAACTTGGTGTTAAATTTGTTTAACAATGCAAATATAGTAACTTATAGTAACAATATCCAAATATTTTGGTAACTTTTTTTATAAAAAAGTTACATTTTTATTTTAATATACATAAATCATTGATAATGAATGAGTTAAAAAATATAAAAAAACAAGAACAAGGTAAGAGATTGCGAAGTTTTAGAGATTTTTTGAATAAAACACAATCAGATTTTGCAGTAGAAATTAAGTTAGATCGGGCATATTTAGCACAAATTGAAACTGGTGTCAAGTCACTGTCACATCATGTTCTTACAAATGTTACCAATTGTTACAAATTTATAAATATAGACTGGCTTTTAAATGGTACAGGATCAATGACTAAAGGAGATGACTTTGAAGTTATAAGAATAGAAGAAGATATACCAAATGTTCGATTTTTAAATATAGCAGCACAGGCAGGAATAGGCGTTGGCAATCAAATTGTAGAGCAGAGTAAATGGGTATTTATTCCTGGACTGGAGCGCAACAGAAACTACTTTGCACTCGTAGTGGATGGAAAATCAATGATGCCTACGCTTCGCCACGGAGACATGATTATTTGCGAGGAGGTTCAAAATTTACAAGAAGACTTTGAAGATAATCAAATTTACGTAATCGTTAGCCGCCACGAAATTCTAGTCAAGCGCATCGCATTGGCTAAAGATAGCTTACTACTTATTTCGGATAATCCTATGTTTGAAACTACCTCGATCATCTTTTCAGATATAGTAAAACTTTATGCAGTTATTACTCTTGTCACTACTTTGAAGCGGTGATCTATGTCATTAAAACAAAAAAAAGACGGTTGCTACACTGTCTTTTTTCTTAAATACCTAAAAACTAAAAGTACACTTTTTTTGTCAAAAAATGGTAACAAAAACGGTAACATTTTTAAGCCCTACGAAATGTACACTTTTTTTTTCATTTTTTGTCATTGATTTTATTGTATATTTTCTATATATTGCCATAATTTGT
>JANMGN010000029.1:0-3343 GCA_031374645.1 Chitinophagales bacterium
AAAATTTATGGTTCATCCATGATTTTGGCGGAACTTCCACGGTAAAACCCGTGAGGTATTCAATACTTCACAGGTTTATAGAGCGCAATAAATCTATTCTGCCAAAATCATGGATGAACCAAATTTATTTCTAAAAAATGAAATTTAATTTTTCTCTACTAATATTTTTAATACTACTCCAAAACATCTCAAAAGGGAATGTTTTACCTATGAAATCTACGCAAATGAGCGTCAAATTTTCTAAACAAGCAGGCGGAAAGAGAGGTTTTTATTTGTCAATTCCTACTAATTATTCAAAAAATAACAAATATAAGTTACTTTTTGTTTTTCCTGGAACTGATACGAAAGGCAAAGAAATGCAAGAATTTGTAGGCAAAAGTTGGGGCAAATTTGCAGGTTTAGAAGAAAATATGCCCAATACAATTTTTGTTTATCCTGACCCCAAATGGCGTCACTTTGAAGGTTGGGAAACAACTAATGGTGGTTGGCTTTTAGGAAAATACGGTGGAAATGCAGCTGGAATGGAAGACATTTATTTTACAGAAGAACTCCTGAATTGGTTGCTCAAAAAATACTCGATTGATGAGCAACGAGTATTTGCAACAGGTCACTCTTGGGGCGGAGATATGACGGCTGTCGTAGGTTGTTTTATGGGAGATAGATTGCGGGCAATTGCACCAGTTGCTGCGAATAGACCTTATTGGTTCGATTCGGGCGATGAGCTTTTGGAGTGTAACGGAAGCCCTGCAGTTTGGACATTTTTTGGTAATAAAGATGAGCATTTTGCTGAAAGCGAAACAACAAAAGGCGATTTTGGACGAGAACAAAATGACTTTTGGCTTAAAAAATACGCTTGTTCTAAAAAGCCAAAAACCTTACAAATCGAACCATTTGGAGAAAGCGTAGAATATACAGGTGGCAGTTCAAATGTAAGATTTTCTTTGTATTCTCCTGATTTTTATGGCAAAACCAATCAACCTGGGCATCAACCACCTAATTGGTATGCCGTAGAAGTTGCCAAATGGTTTAATTCTTTTTAATTTTTAACTTTTTAACAGACATTTTTTATGAAAAAAAACTTATTTCTTGCGCTGTCTATTGTAGCAACCTTTGTAGTTTTTACTATTGCTTGCAATGATAAAGATGAGCCTACAAATACTGATGCTAATTATCCTACGGGACTGAAACCGAACTCAGCAGGCGCACTTGCAAATGTTGATGAAGCCGACTTCGATGAAGATATTTTTACAAATCTTCCTGCAAGTTTTTCACTTGATGGTCCTCCGATTATTAGTCAAGGAAGTACCAACAAATGCGTTTCTTTTTCTGGTGGTTACTACATACAGGGAATGTATAATGGTTTGACAAGTGCGTCAGGTAATACTGATGCAGCAGGAAGTGTTGAGTTTATGCACTCTCAATATAAAAAAGTTAATCCGACAGAAAACTGTGCAGATGGTGCTTTTATGTTTGACGAAGGCGGCTCAAAGACGGTCGGTATGTCTGAAATTCTGAAAACTTATGGTACTTGTTCGAGTGGTCAATTGCCTTTTATTGATAGTAAAACCTGTACTGCAATTCCTGCTAATTTGGTAGGAGAAGCCGCTAAAAATAAAACAGGCGACTACAAAATTTTAGATAAATCTGAGTTTTTGAATACAGACGAACTGAAATCTTGGCTTTATGCAGGTTTTCCAATCTGGTTTGCTGCAGATGTTGAAGATAATTTTCAAGATTTGAAAAATGGCGAAGTTTGGACTTCGTCATCTGGCGAAGCAACTGGTCACGCCATGGTACTTGTCGGTTGGGATGATGCGAAAAAAGCATTTAAAGTAGCTAATTCTTGGGGAAAAAACTGGGCAAGTAATGGATATGGTTGGATTGATTACGAATATCTTAAAGTTCAACTCAAAAATAATCCTTCGATTGGCGTAATTTATCCCAATGATAACCAACGTACGGTTTTTAATAAATTGTCGCCAGCAAGTTGCGGTAATGCAAATTGGGGCGATTTATTTATCGAAAATAATCGCAATGAAGAAATTGCTATTGAAATTACCAATGGTGGTACTTATAATAACAATGATGCAGAAAATATTGATGCCGACGAAACAGAAAGTTACTCAGGTATGCCAGCTGGAAATTTGAAAGTAAAAGTTTTCAAAAAAGATAAATCAGCACTCATAAAAGAATACGATATTAAAGTTGTAAAGTGTGATGAAACTGTTTTGACAGTTGATTAATTTGGTAAAAAAGCCTCGAATTTATAGTTCGAGGCTTTTTTATTTGCAAAAACTTAGCCGATAGCCTTTTGTATATCAAAAACGGCTTATTTCATTAGAAACTGCTTCGGTTTACATCAGTTTTGTTGTGAGCAGGAGCTTCCAACGTACAAGGCTAAGTTTTACTTTTATTTTACGTCATAAAACTCAAAAGAAGCTCTTTCTGGCGAAAGTGCCGCCAAATATTCGCCAACTGCTACAATATAATACTGAAAAATACCGTTTTGTGCTATTTGTAAGCCAAAAACACCGTCGGCTGCTGCGCTGTCATTTTGAGTTCCGTCGTCTTTCATTTCCAACATTTTAAAAGGAGCGTTTGCTTTTTCACGATAGTATAAATATACTTTTTGTCCCAAACTGACTTTACAAGTGATATTTATTTTACCATCAATTTTGCTATGTTTTGCATTTTCAATTTTTGGTGAGGGTTTAGAAATAACAGGATGTTGCTTCAAAAAATCGCTTCTTTTGCTCATTAATTCTGTAATTCCTACGATTTTTGATTTGCCAGCATCGCTCGAAAGGTCAATATTTTGCTTAAATGCCTCATAAGAGTACAGCTTGTTCTCATCGTTTTTGACATAAGTATCTATCAAAGTTTGTATTTCTTTGCCACGTTTGGCGTAAGCCTGATTGCTAAAATTTTCATCAATAACCGTACGCAAATGTGCTAAATAAATTTTACGATAGGTATCATTTTTAAGCAATTGGCTCAAAAGCGGATAAGCCGCATCTTGATAATGTACAAAAGGCGAAAGCGTCTGCATTTTTTCGTTGCTCAACGGAATTTGTTCAGTTCCATCTAATCTAAAACCACCAAAACACAAATTCAAATCCCAAATAATGGGTTGCCAAACATTAAATGTATCACGATACATATAATAATTGTGCGATAATTTCCCCAAATAAGAATCAAGATTGACCATAGAATTATTCAAAGCGTGCATCCAAAGACATTGATCAATGTTCAAAATAGCGTCCAGATTTTGCGGTTCTTTGTTAAGAATTTTGACAAATTTTACAAAATCAGGCATTTTTTCTTCATGTTTATATATATATAT
>JANMGN010000049.1:0-2999 GCA_031374645.1 Chitinophagales bacterium
CAAATTTAGGTCTTTTGTATTCTTCTACTCTAAAAAATACAGAATTTCCACCAATAGAACTCTCGATGTGCATTTGACCTAAAAGTCCAGTTTTGGGCGCAGTAAACTCTCCGTTGAACGTTCCAAAATCATTGGTACGCAAATTCATCACGGCAATTTCTTGGTAATTTACATCTTTAAAAGACACTCGAACTTCTGTATTTTTCATTATTTTTGGCATCCGTTTATCATCAAAATTCAAGGCTATTCCTTTGAAATAAACGGTTTGACCAGGACGATAAATGGCTCTATCTAAGAAAAAATTAGTCGTTTGATAGGTTTGTTTTTGCGGTCTGTAACGTGATTCGTAAAATTGGTCGTCCGTATCTAACGTATCTGTTCCCAAATGAAAACGTATCGTATAATTGACATTATCGGAAACTTTTGGGTATAAAAAGCCATTCGGAGTGACATAAGCATTGCCAATTTTTATTTGGCGATTGAGACGAGTTGCTTCGTCCCAACGGTTGTTAAATATTTCTGCAACAACACCTTGCAAAGGTTCTCCAGTCGTCCGATTGAGCATCACAAACTCATTATTTTGCTCATGATTCATACGATAAACATAAGCAATATTAGTCACATTTAGATAAATCGTATTGTTGATAGGATTTTGTTCATCATAAAAAACAATGTACTCGCCAAGCGGCAGACCATCGATTTTCACTTCTGTTGAGTGTTCCCTATAATCATCATTTGCTGGCAATTTTACAGATTTCTCAAGCGAAACAGGCAATTTTTTGAGTATTTCAAGCATTTTTGCCTGATTTTCATTTTCATAATAACGCTGTAATAAAGCCGAATAATCCTCTTTTTGCTTTACTGTAATTTTTAAAAATTTCAACGTTACAGCCTCTTTATTTTTGTATTCTATTTTCACTAAAATAGGCTTATTGGGAGCGATTTGTTTTTCCATTCTAAGCGTATAAGAGGACAGTTCTATACTCGTTTTTATCAGTTTACAGGTTGTATTATTTTTGTATTTAGCAATGCAGTCATTACAAACTTTTATCGCTTTTTGATACATCAAACGCTTCTCTTCGCTGTCGCCAATCGTGTAATCAACTGCCTGCTCCAAATAATATTGGGCTTGAAGTCCCATAATTTCTGCGCCTTTTGGGTGTAGTTCGTACTTTATCAAAAGGTCTTCTAAGGTCGCTAAATATTGCTTATCTTTGTCTTTTTGAAGTGTTTGTCCGTGTATAAAAGCAATGCGACGCAAGTCCGCATCAAGGTAAGGCGTAGGATCTTCTTCTTCGATATGAAAAGTAATTACATCTTGTAATAGCTTGATAATCTGCAATTTATAAGAAGAACTATCTTTTGAAACAGGCTTATATTTCAAAAAAAGTGTGGCAGGTTGAAGTGCAGCTTCTTCTTTTATTTCAAATTTGTAAGAAGGTTCGGTAACTAAACTCTGATTATTAGAAAAATAATCAATGGCACGAAATGCCAAAAAATCGTACAAAGTCGGACGATATTTTAAATCTTGACCTTCCGTAATTGCATCAAAATATTCCATTCCGATTTCCTTTGAGCGTTCATCTTTTGTAGAAGCCAAATATAATTCTGCGATTTTGTCATAAAACTGAGCCGAAACCCAAGTGTTCACATCATCATTTTTGAAATCAGCAGTGTTTGTACGCTGCGAAATAGCATATCTTTTTTCGTCAAAAATATTTTTATACAACTCTGCCAACATAGATTGCAGCATAGGTTTGATAGGAAAATCACTCGTCGCAATTTCCGCCTCAAACACTTTTATGGTCGCTTCTTTTCCCTGCTCTTTGGTCTGAGAAGTATATTTTTCTCTATAAAGCAAGCACTTTATAAATTGCGCAGGATTGTTATTTTTGCGTATTTTCGCCAATAATTTTTCCAAATTCTCTAAGGCAGATTTGGGTAAACCATTGCTTTCGAGGCTATCAATAGCAGTCCAATCTTGCTCAAATTTTTCGGTAGAATATTTAATAGGTTCTTTTTCCATAGCGGGGTCATCTTCGTTTTGGGCGTAAAGGAAAATGCTACATAAGCAGCAAAAAAGCAGAATTAAGGATTTTTTCATAATATATTTGATTGAAATTTTGGGAATATGGATAGCTTTATTTGAGTTTTTAAATTTTAAATAAGATGCAATTGTACGCTTTTTTCCATAAATTTGAACACTTTTTAACAAAAAATAAACATTTAATATTCTAAGAATTGTATAAAAAGTATATCTTTGCAGTAAGTGAGATGTGTTTACACTCACAATGTAAGACAAAATTTATCAAACAAAACGAATTAATTTTTTAATCAATGATAGAAACAATAAAAAACAAGGTTTTAGCGCCGTTTATCGGTCTATATAATGTGGTAACTAATCCGTTGCAAACGCTTAAAAACGCTTGGCAAAAGTTAGTAGAACTCAAAGGAGAAATTCTTAAAGCTGGTGTTTTGGGCGTTGCGATTTTTGGAGCGAGTTATTTTTTCGTGTGGTGGGCTGGCGCAATCGTTAGTTTTTTGTACGCTGCTTTCAAAAAAGACATGACCGCAAAAGAAGCATTCACCGTAGGTACATCGGCTGGCGCAATCGCATGGGCAACTTACGCTGGCTTTTTAAATTTTCAAAACGAAGGAATTTTAGCTGGTAAAATCAGTGTATTGCTTTCAAAAGGCGCACTCAGTAGTGCCAATATTTTACAAATCACGGGCGTAATCGGCGGATTATTGTGCGGATTAGGCGCAATGTCTGGTACTTATTTAAGAGAATTTTTGTATGATACGAGATTGAAATTTGGTTGGAAGTGGTAGGTTTTGTAAATATTAGATAATTTTTCATTTGTAAATGCCTAATTAAGTAGGCCTATAGAAATAATCGGTAATTTTTTTGGCGTTGTAAAATAACATAAGTAACTGACTGCAAGGAGGTTACGTTGTTATTTTACAACGACTTCCCTTTAAAAAAATTATGATTATTT
>JANMGN010000055.1:0-9566 GCA_031374645.1 Chitinophagales bacterium
AAAAAAAGCTCGAAGCAATATTGCTTCGAGCTTTTTTTTGTCGAAAAAATAACCATTAATATTTTGATATATAAATAAAATTCGTAATTTTAGCTAAAATTTGAAAACGACCACAAAATTTTTATGCCAAAAAAAGGAACACAACTATATAATATACTGTTTTGCCTATTGATATGTACGAAAGCATACACTATACCGCCTACTACGCCAGCCTTTTTCGTAGCAAGGAGTTATGAAAAACACATCGACCTATCTTGGCAACAAAACAACGAAAGTGATTTATCGGGTTACAAAATTTACCGCAGCGAACAAGGCAAACAAGATTTCAAAGAAATAAAAACGATTTATGGCAACTTTGTAGGGGCATATTTAGATTGGTTGGACGGTAGCGAAAAATCAAAAACATTCGAGTATAAAATTACAGCTATCAATACGTCGGGCGAAGAAAGCACAGCTACCGAAATCAAAACCGCAAAACTCGAAACACTCAGCGACGAACAGTTTTTGGACATGACACAGCGTACTACTTTCCGCTATTTTTGGGATTATGCGCACCCGATAAGCGGTATGGCACGAGAAAGAAACTCAAATGACGATGTGGTCACAACGGGCGGAACTGGTTTTGGGATTATGGCAATTTTAGTCGGCATCGAGCGAGGCTACGTCACTCGTCAGCAAGGTTTGGATAGATTGGTTCAAATAACATCTTTTTTGCAAATTGCAGACAAATATCATGGTACTTTTCCACATTGGATGAACGGAAAAACAGGCAATACTATTCCTTTCTCGCAATATGATGACGGTGCAGATTTGGTAGAAACTTCCTTTTTGATGCAAGGATTACTCGCTGCACGCCAATATTTTGATAAAAATGACCCTTTGGAAAATGAACTTCGGGGCATAATTACGCAACTTTGGGAAGGCGTGGAATACAATTGGTTTCGACAAGGCAACGCAAATGCACTCTATTGGCATTGGTCGCCCAAGTATTTTTGGAAAATAGATTTTGCTTTGCGTGGTTTCAACGAAACGCATATTGTCTATATTTTGGCAAAAGCCTCTCCTAAATTTGCTATCCCAGCGTCATTGTACAACAAAGGTTGGGCAAGTAGCAATTACCTCAATGGACAAACTTATTACAACCTCAAATTGGACGTTGGTACATCAAAAGGTGGTCCTTTATTTTTTTCGCATTACTCTTATTTGGGTTTTGACCCAAGAAATAAAAAAGACCAATATTGCAATTATTTTACTCGTAATCAAGCACATACATATATAAATCGTGCTTATTGTATTGAAAATCCTAAAAAATTTCCGAACTATTCGGCGGATTGTTGGGGACTTACGGCAAGCGACACCTACAATGGTTACACCGCCCATGAACCCAATAACGATAACGGCACGATTTCGCCTACGGCTGCACTTTCTTCTATGCCCTACTCGCCAAAAGAAAGTTTGGCTGCGCTAAAATATTTTTACCGTACTTATGACAAAAAAGTCTTTGGAGCAATGGGTTTTTACGATGCATTTAATGTTACAAAAAACTGGTATGCAACGAGTTATCTCGCCATCGACCAAGGACCAATTATCGATATGATAGAAAACTATCGTTCGGGTTTATTGTGGAAAAATTTTATGAAAAATCCAGAAATCGAGCCAGCATTGAAAGAATTAGGTTTTACAAAAGATGCTATAGCTACGGACGAAAGTTTAGATACTAAATATAACATCAGTATTTATCCAAATCCAGTTTCTAACAATTTGCTTACATTAAAAATGTCTTTTGATGAAAAAACAAATCTTAGTATAAATATCTTAGATTTTTCAGGAAAAGAAATCAAAAAAGTAGTACAAAATCAAATTATTACAAACGAAAATTGGCAAACTACTTTTGATACGAGCGATTTTCCAAAAGGTATTTTATTTTTAAAAATAAATATAAACGATAAAATACTGTATAAAACGATTGTAAAAATAAATGAATAATTAAAAATGAATAATGAATAATTAAAATTTTTAAAATCTTATTAATCAGCATTTTATGTAAACAAACTGTGTCATTTATCTTTTCGTTTCACAAAATAATTATGCACAACAAATTTCCCTACTTATAAATCTAAATTTTTAATCATTTAATTCACAAATTTTAAAATTTTTTAAAATGAAAAAAATATTACTTTACGCATTGCTTTTGCTTTGCGCTCCCGTAGTAAATGCCCAAACGGTCTATGAAGACTTTGAAAGTGGCAGTTCCGCACTCAATTTCAAAGGCTTCGATGGCGTTTGGAATGGTGTGATTGACAATCCTGGCAAAGATGCTGTGAATGGTTCGACAAAAGTGGCTTCTTACAAAAAAAGTGACCAGCACGAGTACAGTTTGTTGTTAGGCGAAAGTGCGACAGCTTTCGATTTATCAAAAAACAACTTGTTAAAAATCAAAATTTGGTCTTCTGTAAAAACTTCTGTGTTGCTAAAACTCGAAGGTACAGGCGGTGCAATCGAGCGCAAAGCGACTTTTTCTGAAACAGGAAAATGGGTAGAATACTACTTTGATTTGAGCGCAGCAGCAAATAACAAAGGACTAACCAAAATGATTTTGTTCTTTGACGCTGGACAAAAATCAGGCGATACTTACTACTTCGATGACATCGTAGCAGTACCAAGTAGCGTCGTTTTTGAAGATTTTGAGCCAACCAAACAACCTTGGAAAGCCTACGAAGGTGTGTTTGACGGTGCGGTTGCGAATGCAAAACCAAACTCAATTAATACGTCAGCATTTTGTGGTTCTTACACAAAAAGCAATCAGCACGAGTACAGCTTTTTTGTTGCAGAATTGACAAAACCACTTGACCTTTCTGTGATGAGTACCTTCCGTATTAGCGTGAATGCTGGTGCAGCAACTCAATTTTTGATAAAATTAGAAGGTGCTGATGGAAATTTAGAATTTGCTCAAAATGTCGCAATGGCGAACGTTTGGCAAGAATATACGTTTGATTTTTCTAAAATAAAGGATAAAAAACAAATAAATAAGTTCATTTTGTTCTTTGACCACGGAAATAAAGACAGTGGCGACACGTACCTTTTTGACAACATTATCCAGCAATTAGGCGGAGCTTGTGAAGGTACTGTAAAAACTCCTTCTCTTTTGGACGATTACGAGTGTCAGCGCAATTCAGTTTATGCAGGAAGTTGGGATAGCCTTTCGGTAGTGAATAATCCTGACAAAAATGCGTTGAACAACTCTGCACAAGTAGGAAAATTCATTGACCCAGTAGATGAAGAATGGGCGCATATCCTTTGGGATTTCCAAAATCCAATTGATTTGAGCAAGAAAAATAATATTCGCATGAAGATTTGGTCGCCAAAAGTAGGCAAGCATTTGTTCAAATTAGAAGGTGGTGCTTCTGCTCCAAAAGAAGTTTTTATTGATGTAAAAGAAGCAAACAAATGGGAAACCTACGTCGCAGATTTCAGCAATGACGCAGCAGGAAACCACAAAAAATTTGTTTTATTTCTAAATGCAGGCGTAAAAGCGACAAAAGGCGATGTGTATTATATAGATGATGTAGAGTTTATCGAAAAACCTACACCTTCGGCATTGGAAAGTTTTGACCCACAAACTTTGGTTTGGTCACCGTTAAACAACAGTACAACAATTCATGGTGCTTTCAAAAAAATAGCTAATCCAGCAAAAGGCGGAACAAATAATTCTGACAATGTTGGAGAGTACAAAAAAGGTTCTTCAGGATTTTCTACTTTGACAGCTCCATTGCCAGCAGGTTTCAAATTGGACAAAAATCCTCAACTAAACCTTGATGTTTGGTGTCCGACAGGTGCTAAAAAAGTAAAAATGCAATTGGCTTCTATCGCACAAGGCAATGTAGAAATCGAGCGTGACGTTACAAAAACAGGCGAATGGATTACATTGAGCTTTGATTTTTCAAAATCAACTGCCATTACAGATTTTACAAGTGTCAATTTATTGTTTGATGGAGGCGTTGTAGAAGCTGGAAAAACATTTTATTTCGATAATTTACAACCTGGCGCAGTTACGGTTGATCCATGTGAAAATATCGCACGTATTCCGCAAATCGTTGATGATTTTGAGTGTCAGCGTACCAAGGTTTTCTACGGCGATGGCGATATAAAATCTATCAACAATCCTAAATTAGATGCTGTAAATGGCTCTGCAAAAGTAGGCGAGTACACCGATTTGGCAGGTCAAGAATGGAATGGTTTAGGCTACGATAATGGTACAGCTTTTGACTTAAAAGTGTATAATTTATTGAGTTTATTGCTTTATATGCCTGAAACAACTGAAATTTTGTTTAAATTAGAAGGTGGAAAATCAGCACCTATCGAAATAAAACAAACTTTTACGGAAGTAAATAAATGGCAAAAAATTGTAGTGGATTTTAGCAAATTCCCTACTTCCGACCACAACAAACTGGTTCTTTTCTTCGATCCAGGAAAAGCAATTCCTGCAACAAAAAAACATTTGATTGACCAAGTTCGTTGGAGACGTGCAGGTTACAATGGTTGTGTCAGCGATTACGAAACAGCAGCAAATAGCATCGATAATTTCAAATATTTCGCCAACGGAACACTTGAAAAAAATGGTTACAAATTTGAAGTAGTAGCAAATCCGAAAAAAGCAGGTATCAATACTTCTGCAAAAGTAGGTAAATTTGTAAAAGCAGCAGATGCGGAGGTTTTTGCAGGAATGTACGGCGATTTAGATGCTTCTATTGATTTTAAAGGCAAAAAAACGGTTTCTGTAAAAGTTTTATTAGACCATATCGGAAACATAGGCGTAAAATTGGAAGGCTCTGCAACAGGCAAACCAGCTATCGAATTGAAGCAAGCAAATACAAAAGCAAACGAATGGGAAACCCTTACTATTGATTTTGCAAACGCTGCGGACGATGGCTAATACCAACGCCTTACTTTATTTGTAGATTTTTTAGAGCCAGCAACAGGCAAAGATGTAACAAGTTATTTTGACGACATCGTATTTGGTGCAGGTGCTTGCGGAACGGTTGGACTTTTTGAGCCGACTATCGCAGAACCATTAAAAATTGCTCCAAACCCGACCAATGATTTACTGACTATTTTCAATGTTGAAAATCTACAAAAAGTAGCAATTTATGACCTTACAGGACGTATGGTTTTGAATAGCAATGTAGAAGGTCAGACAAATTTGAACCTTTCTGTTGGGCATTTAGCAAAAGGAATATATACTATGATTGGTTACAATGCGCAAGGTACTATTAAAGCAAATGCGAAACTTGTAAAAGAGTAGTGTTAAGTAGGTGTAAACACAATCAACATTTTTTAGGCGTTGTAAAAATAGTATTAATATTATTTTTCACAACGCCTTCTTTTAATATCAGTTATTTTAGTCCAAATACTTACAAAAATATCACTCCACCAAAATAACCTTCCCTTGTTTCAATATTTTTTGCTCGTATCGGATACTGTAAAAATACATTCCTTTGGGTAGGTTTTGGTAATCGAAAGCGTAGTTTTGCTCATAATTTGCTAAAGGTTTCCTGTCTATTCTTTGCCCTAACCCATTGTATAACTCCCAGTAGGCTGATGGATAGTTTTTTAAATCTATTTCTAAGTTAAATTGTCCAGTAGTTGGATTTGGTGCTATCGTAACTGGAATATAACTATTCAATACGGCATCATCTACCGCAACTGTAACCTGCGGAAGTCCAATTGTACTGTCACAAACAGGCGCAATATCCAAGCGGTAATTCGGAAAATTAGCGTGCAGATAATAGGATTTGGTAGGCATGATAATGGCATGCTGCTCAAAACTACAAGCCTTGCCTGCTTCATTTGGCTTTTTGATGATGTGCAGCGAGCGTACTCCTCCAAGCGAGCCGCTGTAAATACGACAATCTGGACCAAGCCACAGTCGCCCGAAATAAGAAGGTAATATATCTTCGGGAGCTACAAATTTATCGTATTGATCTATGAGTGCCCTTGATTGTGCCACAGATTCAGCTTTTAAGTCGTATTGATACAACTCTAAGGGATTTGATACATACAGATACCTATTATTAGGAGAAAAACAGATACCTCTGACAGGTGTAGAGTCAGGCTCTGGCATATTTTCTAAACGGATAGCATTAGACAATAAACCACTATTGCGGTCAAAATCATAGACGGTTACTTTGTCGGCTTCATTGCAGCGAGCATATTTTTTTCCGTCGTGTGAGTAACAGCCTTGCCCAGCACCTGCTTCTTTGAGCCAAAGCGGACCAACAGACTGATAAAAAGGCCCTAAAACAGTATCTGGCTTTAAGAGAAAACGGACAAAGGTGTTGCTGTATCTTTTTAAATCCAAAAGCCACCAATCTTTGCCATTACTATGTTTGCAAGTGGTAATGCCGCCAAAATTAAAGGTATCCTTTATCAGTAGTTGTCCTTTTTTTGTTACTTTACCTTCACCCTTGTTTAGGCTCATATCCACGGTTGTGAGATAGATGTGCTCTGTGTAGCCTTCTAATACAGGAGAGGTAATAAGCGTATAACTTTTGTGTATCACTCTATATACCTTATCTTTTAAAGGTAATACGACCATACTTTGTTGCGCAGGATAGCCATAACCATCGTCACAATATTCTTTGTTTAGAAAACCTGGGTTAAGAGGTTTGCTTCCTTCTATGATTTTATTGTTTTTATTGATTAAAAAACAACCATTAGAGTAAAACTGAAATTGTCCTTTCTCGTCATTGGCAGTAACAAGCGTAAAGTCTAAACGGTAGTCCCTCCAAACAGGATAAATCCGTGGTGGATTAAAATTAAAATTGATGTCTGTACCTCCATAATAAACTTCTCCTATATAACTTTTTCCTCCTGCAACTATAAAATAATCGTTTTTTTGTGAAAATGAAACCTTAGTATATAAAAAAAATATAAAAATATATTTGATTTTCATTTTTAATATGATTAAAAAAAATAAGCATAGCGACTGCGCACTATGCCTATTTTTAGGAGTTACTTAATAATATTTATTTTAAACACTTCAGAAGATGTGCTGCTATTTACTTTCAAAAAGTACGTACCTGTTGTTAAGTTTTCTGTACTTAACTCTATACTGCGGTCGTATTCTTCTAATTTTTTACTCAATAATACTCTACCTGATAAATCAGCGAGGACTAACATAGCTTCTTCTGTACTTTTAGTTCTCATAAAAGTAAAAGATGAATTTACTGGATTAGGGAAGATTAGACCGTCATTTGAAGCAAGACTACTTTTTTTACTTTCAGTAGGTATTGCTGTAAAGCATAGCGCATTATCATCATACTCGGTATCAGGCTGTAACTCGTTTGCTTTAAGCATAGCCCTTGCTGCATACACAGCATTTCCTCCTATCAAGGGGCAGGTATTAGCAATTGTTTTTAGTGTATTGACATTTTCCGTACTATATACTTTATTGGTATGTGTGTGTAAAAAAACATGATTTACTTCTTTTTGGTACAAAGCTGCTTGATTTTCAGTAACAATCTGTGTATTGTAGTTTTTTAACTGAGTGATTTGACCTTCAATGAAGGTTTGTTTTTCAGTCCAAAAGTCACGCAATAGTAGGGCTGTATTTCTCCAAGATACTCCAATATTTTTGTATTCCTCCCAAGCATTTCTATCTAACTCTTCCGTTTCTTCGCCATTTTTTTCTTTAAACAATTTGATTTCTTTTTGCGAGGCTCTAATGTTTTTTAAACCTAAGTTTAGTTTATCTACTAAGTTTTGCTCCTCTTGCGTCAGTACAAATAAATCTTTGTAAGCCTTTTCTAAGTAGGCAAATCGTCCAATTGAGTTGTTGGTATTTTGAGTATAAAACGCTTGAAATTCGCTTGGGACTTCCTGCCCAGAAGTCAAAATATCATAAAGCTGTTTTTTTGCTATCCATGGCATCGTCAGACTAAATGCATCATCAAAAATAATTTGATTGTCTCTGATTTTAAACCTAACATCTTCGCCTCCATTGCCTATGATGTTGGCTTTTGAAAAATTACAGTCAGGCGTACATGCGAAAGTCGAGGTTGATTTATCGTCATTAAACCAGTCTGACGTAGGCGCATTTACAAACTTAGGATAGTAATCTGGATTGGAAGATTTATCTACAAAATACTTAGAGGCATTGGCAGCACTTGCTGGTCCGCTGTGAATTGCACCGCCACCAAAAATATTGCCGTTGTGTTTTTCCACTCTACTAAAAGCATTGCTGTTATAGAACAAACTCAAACCTGCGCCAAGTGTATTCCCCAAAGTACGGGTGTCAGCACAAGCACCAGAAAAAGATAGAGGTTGAGTACCTCCTATATCATTACATCCCACTCTGCACGCAAAAGAGCCGTTAATAGAAATACCTCTTTCTCCTGATGTTATTCCGTTGCAGTCTATTAAATTGTCGTGACCTCCTGCTACATTAATATTAGTTTTTTTGTGGATATTCTCAATCTGCTCGTTTTGTCTGACTTGCAGATGGCTTGTATTTCCTAAATGTATAGTAGATGCACCTTTGACCATACTGATTAAAGGATTATTCTCTATAATCCAGCTTGCATTACTATTGATAGGATTAGGATTATCAAATCTAATAGCATGACCTAAATTAGATAAAAAAGATATTTTAGGATTAGGAAATGGATTTTTTATAATGGTATTTTCACTTATGATACCTCTACTTTGTTGATTTGCAATAAAAATAGAATTTCCATACGCTTCTATTCTGTTGTTCTTGATAAAATTTGCTCCTTTGTTATTATTGAAAGTATCATCAAAGTCAAGTTGAATACCTTTAAAAATATTATTTAAAAAGGAACAATCGTGAATATTAGTTTGTGTATTAGTTAAATTAATTGCGCTATTGACGTTGTCAAAAGTTGTAAAAAAAGTTCCGAATACTTCAATTGCTGCTATGGGGCTACCTGTTCCTTTTATACCAAAAGAAGAAATATTGACCATTATTGGTTTATCAACAATTACATCTCCTCCTTGTTCCACAAGTACGCCATTTGTTAAATCTCCAAAATAATGGTATTTGGGAAACCATCCTGCATTACTCTTTAAATCCACAGGATTCAAAACATTATTGATTTTCATACCTATTTTGGACGACAGGGAATTATTTAGTGAAAAAATACTTTTTCCAGTAAAGATATTACCAACCAATAAGGCATTAATATTATTGTCGAGTTCGTCACCCAACTCAATTCCTGTACCATTTGCTTCAAATTGGTTTTTGACAGTTAATATTTCAGCACCATTTTTCGCTAATATCCCTTTTTGAGCATTAATTACGGTACATCGGAACATATCTAAGACCCCTGTACTATTGACCTCGATATTTTCCCAAGCGTCATCGCAACTAAACAATTTAGCTTTTGACAAGGTTAGGCTTCTTCCACTATTTACTATAATTTTAGACCCTTGACAGAGTTCTAATTCACTAATAGAACCATCACTACTTACAGAAAATTGATAATCAGTGTCTACTATTAGTGTTCCGCATATCTGTTTTTGTTGCGATTTTTGTAATGCTAAATTTA
>JANMGN010000064.1:0-2853 GCA_031374645.1 Chitinophagales bacterium
TTGAAATTAGAAAAAAGGGTTTCTTTTTGGCTTTTTGGCAGCCACGCCGTCGTTTGTGTTTGTACATAGGTTTTGATTTTACAAAGTTAAATAAAAAATATTGGTAACGCAAATTGCGGTAGATTTCGGTTTCATTGTTGCGTCAAAGACGCACGGACAAAATGGTTTGATTACAAATCAAACCCAGCGACAGCGGAACAATAAGTTTTCCGCTCACTGTTATTAAATCAACTTTCAAGTCCATACGGTACATATTACTTTGCGCATTTGCTTTTTGAAAAAAGCATAAAAATAGTAGGCTTAGTAGCAGCGTACTAAGCGAGTTTTGTATTTTTTTCATTATTGAAATTTTTATTTTTTGTAAAAATTTTATTTTAAATATAGCTTCGCCATTTCATGCTTTATCTGCATAAAATAGAAGCTATCTTAGAACATTGTTAGTACTTTATTTGATAATAGGTTGTATCAAGTGGTTTAACATAAATACTATCTGACAGAGACTTTATTATATTATTCTTTATTATCCACCAGACAATATCAGTCTTTTTTCCTCCCTTGATTTTTTTTATGAAAATTGTGTTAACATTTGCCCCTTGAAATCTATCGTATTGCCCAGTAGTCCACTCACCGCCTACTTCAAGTTTATCTCCTGCATCAAACGGTTTATCGTTAATAACTCTAATAGACAACCAAGCGAACGGAAACATTTTAGTAACAGGATTAATGGTCTTGTTCGTTTCTACATTAACTTCATCTTGGGTGTCGGTGATTTCAAAATATTGATCTTTATAGAACCAAAGGACATAATCTTTTGAACTTTTCACCGTAGGGTTTTGATAAGAGTATTTACCATCTTTGTCTGTAAGGATAGTATCAACAGGGTAATAGTTGTAAGTACCGCTACCCAAGCCACCATAAGTGCCTTCCATGAGTACGACTTTTACGCCTTCGATAGGCTTGTTTGAGCCTTGTTCAAGAACTTGCCCGTTTATAACAGTAGGTAGTGTTACAGGGTCTTTTTTACAGCTTCCTAAAAAGCTGATAATCAAGATACTAAGTGATAAAAAAATTAATTTTTTCATGATAAAAAAATTTTGAAAATTAGGAAAAAAGGGTTTAGTACTGGCTTTTTGGCAGCCACGCCGTCGTTTTTTGTGTTGCATAAGTTTCGATTTTACAAAGTTAAAGAAAAAATATTAGTTCCGCAAATTGAGGTAGATTTTAGTTTTGTGGATTCAAGTCCATACAGTATTGATTACGTTGTGCATTTGCTTTTTGAAAAAAGCATAAAAATAGTAGGCTTAGTAGCAGCGTACTAAGCGAGTTTTGTATTTTTTTCATTATTGAAATTTTTATTTTTTGTAAAAAATTTTATTTTAAATATAGCTTCGCCATTTCATGCTTTATCTGCATAAAATAGAAACTGTATTACAACATTGTTAGTACTTTATTTGGTAGTAAGCTGTATCAAGAGGCTTAATATAAATACTATCGGAAATGGACATGGATTTATCATTTTTATAATAAACCCATCGTAATCCGGTTTTTAGACCACCTCTCACTACCTTTATAAAAACTTCATCAACTTGATTTCCATAATACCAGTCATCGTCAGAAGCGGCTTCCCATTGACCTAAAATATGTATTCTATCGCCAATGCCAAACGGTTTATCATTGATAACCCTAACAGACAACCAAGCAAACGGAAACATTTTAGTAACAGGATTAATGGTCTTGTTCGTTTCTACATCAACCTCATTTTGGGTGTCGGTAATTTCAAAATATTGGTCTTTATAGAACCAAAGGACATAATCTTTTGAACTTTTTACCTTAGGGTTTTGATAAGAATACCTACCATCTTTGTCTGTAAGGATAGTATCAACAGGGTAATAGTTGTAAGTACCGCTACCCAAGCCACCATAAGTACCTTCCATAAGTACGACTTTTACACCTTCAAGCGGCTTGTTTGAGCCTTGCTCGAGAACTTGCCCATTTACGATAGTAGGCGGTGTAGGTTCGTCTTTCTTACAGCTTCCTAAAAAGCTGATAATCAAGAATGTAAGTGATAAAAAAATTAATTTTTTCATGATAAAAAATTTTTGAAATTAGAAAAAAGGGTATTTTTTTGGCTTTTTGGCAGCCACGCCGTCGTTTGTGGTACATAGTGTGTGTAATGGTTTGGTTAAAAAATGTAAACACTATTTTGTAAATACAAAACAGCGCAGAACGTTGCAATACATTGTTCACACAAGTCCGACCAAGAACTTTCGAAGCAAAGTAAAGCTACGCTCATGCGCTGTTATGCTAACGTGAGCGATGTGCCTACTTTCTGACTTCGAATTTTTGGTCGGTTCGTGTGAATCAGAAATTTTAAAGCAAATCGCTTAATATTTTAAGGAAATGAAAGTACTACTTTTGTCCCTTCTATTTCTGTTTATTTTACTTATTATAACAACGGTGTTAAGAAAAAGTTGTCGTTATTTTTTTACAAAGATACAGTAGTGAAAACCAAATGTCAAGTTTTTTCTTCGCTTATATCGCTAAAACAAAAAATTTATTTCTCTTTTTGAGCGAAAAACAATACTATTTCAAAAAAAGTCAATTTTTTTCTCATTTTAAGCGAAAAACCAAATTTTATTAAAAAATAAGGCGTTTTTATAATTTTTATTTGGTAAAAGTTGATTTTTTAAAATAATATTATAATTATAAATTATATTTATTTTTGAATGTAAATAATTGATTATCAGCATATTATGAAATATTTTTTATTTTTAATACTTTTTGTTTAGAAAATTATTTTAAGTTTTATTTGAAATATTGAAATTACACTAAATTGGTACACATAAGCTGCAC
>JANMGN010000066.1:0-6181 GCA_031374645.1 Chitinophagales bacterium
AGCAGGAACAGCAATTTGCGTTGTGGTAGCAGGTGTGGCAATAATAGGTGTCGAAGGCGCAACATTCGCAACGGCTTCTGTGCTAATTACTGCGATAATTTTGCCAACGGCAACAACATCGTTTTCAGCATACAAAATTTGCGTGATGACACCGTCAGTAGGCGAAGGAACATCGCTATCCACTTTATCGGTGGCAATTTCGAGAATAGTTTCGTCTGCTTTTACAGTATCACCAACATTCTTTACCCAACGTAAAATTGTCGCTTCTACTATACTTTCGCCCATACGAGGCATGATTAACTCTATTTGAGCCATTTTATATAAATTATATTTGGTTAGATTATTCTATAAATAGCTGACAATCAATACATTGCAATTAGTATTCAAAATTGTATTTGTATTCTGACGCAAAAATATGACTTTTATTAGTCAAATAAAATTAAAACGATGAAATTATTATAAGTAGCGATGATTAATTTTAATTTGAAGCCAATCAAACGCTAACATAAATTCAGTACATGTAAAGATGTAACTTATTTTTTCAAAAATTAAAGAAAAAAATTAAATTTTTTCAAAAATAATAACTGTGACAGTTAAGAAAATAAAAAAAAGTGTTACCTTTATCTTAAAGTTCGTCATAACAAAAAGCATACGTAATAAAAACGAACACAATAAATAATTTTAAACACTAATTTTTTAATCAATTTTAAATAAACAAAACATGTTTCAAGAATTCAAAGAGTTCGCTATGAAAGGTAGCGTATTAGATTTAGCAATCGGTGTTGTCATCGGTGGAGCATTCCAAAAAATCGTAGATTCCTTAGTGGGCGATATCATGATGCCAATCGTAGGAATTCTTACTGGTGGTATTAATTTTTCTTCTTTGTCGTACAAAGTAGGAGAAGCAGAGTTAAAGTATGGTAACTTTATTCAAGCTGCATTCAGCTTTATTATCGTTGCTTTTGTTTTATTTATGATAGTAAAAGCAGCTAATAAAACTCGCTCTTAGTAGAAAAAAATTTACAATAATACGAAATACCTTATTATGTTAGTTGCATAGTAAGGTATTTTTTATTTGTAAAGTGATAAAAAAAACGCATAATTATTTTTATTATATTTGGTAAATAAAATAAACTATTTTTTTTGTTATGCGTAAAACCCTGATTATCTGTAAAATAAAAACTAAAGTGTAAAAACTAAAAAATTTGAAATTACAGAAAAGCATCATGCCAATTATTTTCTATCACAGTAAATTTATGGCTTTGATTTTGCACTAAATATGTTACTTGTACTCACACAACACGTATAACATTTAGTAAAATCAAATCCGTCCAATCAATATGAAATATTTTAATATTTTTCAGCCGACCGAAAAAAGAGCGCAAGCGCAAAGCACGTATCAGTACATGATTGAGTTTATTCTACCAGAAGAATTATCGCAAGAATTTATTTCAAGAATCCCTCGTCAACGCAAGGTTGTCAATCGTTATTTTCGCCGAGGTACTTTAGTGAGTTATGCGTTATCCTTAGAAAGTTCCAAAATGTGGGCAATTTTCAGAGTAAGCTCTGAACTTGAGCTTATGGAATTATTAGCAGATATGCCGCTTACGCCTTTGGTAAACCTTGATATTTCGTGCCTTACTATTTTCAATATGCCTACTACTACCAATCCAGAATTTTCTTTGAGTTAAATCTGTAAAAAATAAATTTAAAAAATTTGGAAAGCTGAATAATGCAATGTCGTTATTCAGTTTTTTTTACGTTATTGACATTCATATTACATACAGCACAAAATTATTTTGTATCTTTGCGCTGCAAAAAAAATATATTTTTAATAGAAAGTAGTAAATAAACATAAATATTTTATTTAATTTATAAAAACTTAATAATCAAATATTTATATTTATTTTTGCTAAAAATAAAACCTTTATTTTAGAGGACAAAAAAATATCATGTACGATTTAACTGTAATAGGCTCGGGCCCAGGCGGATATGTTGCTGCAATTCGTGCGGCACAATTGGGAATGAAAGTAGCTATTATTGAGCGATACAATACGCTTGGTGGCACTTGTTTAAATGTTGGCTGTATTCCTTCAAAAGCATTGTTGGATAGTTCTGAACACTACCACAATGCAGTAGAAAAATTTACTACGCATGGCATTGATATTGCTGGCGGTGTAGCTATCAATATGCCGCAAATGATGAAACGCAAAAGCGAAGTAATCAGCAAAACTTGTGATGGTATTAAGTTTTTGATGAAAAAAAATAAAATCACAACTTATAATGGTCACGGTTCATTTATTTCAGCAAATAAAATCGCTATTAAAAAAATAGATGGAAGCGTTGAGGAAATAGAAACTAAAAAAACAATCATCGCTACTGGCTCAAAGCCAATCACGCCAGCAGCAATGAATTACGATAAAAAACGAGTGATTACTTCTACCGAAGCACTAAGTCTTCAAACTGTTCCGAAAAGTATGGTAATCATCGGAGGCGGCGTGATTGGCTTAGAATTAGGCTCTGTTTATGCTCGTTTGGGCTGTAAAGTACAAGTAATCGAGTATATGGATAGAATTATTGCCAGTATGGATAGTGATTGCAGTAAAGAATTACAAAAATCGCTAAAAAAAATAGGCATTGATTTTCATCTTGGTCATGCGGTAAGTGGCGTAAAAAACAATGGCGAAACAGTAAGCGTCGAGTTTTCTAAAAAAGGTAGCGAGGAAAAACAAACTATAGAAGCGGAATATTGTTTATTGGCATTAGGTCGTCGTCCTTATACGGATAGCTTGAGCTTAGAAAATGCGGGCGTTCAAATAGACGAACGAGGAAGAATTGCTGTAAACGAGCATTTGGAATCAAGTACAGCTGGTATTTATGCCATTGGAGATGTTATAAAAGGGGCAATGTTGGCGCATAAAGCAGAAGAAGAAGGCGTTTTTGTAGCAGAAACTATCGCTGGGCAACATCCGCACATCAATTATAATTTGATTCCTGGCGTAGTATATACGTGGCCCGAAGTAGCCGCTGTCGGACAAACAGAAGAGCAACTCATAGAAGCTGGTGTGGAGTACAAAGTTGGAAAATTTCCTTTCATGGCATTGGGTAGAGCTCGTGCAAGTATGGACACAGACGGTATGGTAAAAGTTTTAGCTGATTCTAAGACGGACGAAATATTAGGTGTTCATATGGTTGGTCCTCGTACAGCAGACATGATTGCAGAAGCAGTTGTTTTGATGGAGTTCCGTGCATCAGCAGAAGATGCATCTCGCATGAGCCATGCACATCCAACTTATACAGAAGCGCTCAAAGAAGCAGCCTTGGCTGCAACAGGAAATAGAGCTTTACATATATAGTAGATAGACTTAGAAAAATGAAAGTAGCGATTATAGGTGCAGGAATTGCAGGATTAGCGACGGCGGTACGCATGGCAGCACGTGGCTATGAAGTTGATGTATATGAAATAAATGATTTTCCTGGTGGAAAATTGAGTGAGTTCTCTATTGGCGACTATCGTTTTGATTTTGGTCCATCGCTGTTCACTATGCCTGCGTATGTAGATGAATTATTTGAAATTTGTGGCGAAAATCCAAGAGAGCATTTTGATTATCAGCGACTTACAACTGTTTGCAATTATTTTTGGGATGACAAAACAAGACTTAATGCGTTTGCGGATATTGATGTTTTTGCCAAAGAAATAGAAAAGAAATTAGGTGTTGAAGAGAAAATAATTCATCAAACCTTGGCGGATAGTGCAGAAAAATACCGTTTGACGGGAAAGATATTTTTAGAAAATTCTTTGCACAAACTAAAAACTTGGTTGGATTGGAGTGTTTTGGTTTCGATGTTAAAAATCCCAACTTTGGGTATTTTTTCTACCTTAAATAAGGTAAATGAAAAACAATTGAAGCACCCGAAACTGGTACAACTCTTCAATCGTTTTGCAACTTACAACGGCTCGAATCCTTACAAAACGCCTGGAATAATGTCAATTATTCCGCACTTTGAACACAGTATCGGAGCATTTATTCCTAAAAATGGAATGTACGACATTACTCAAAGTATCTATCAGTTGGCATTAAGAAAAGGCGTAAAATTTCATTTTGGGCAGCGTGTGGAAGAAATTTTAGTAGAAAAAAAAGTAGCAAATGCTCTAAAATTTAAAGACAAAACGCTTTTTTTTGATAAAATAATAAGTAATTGCGATGTTTTTTACACGTATAAAAAATTATTGCCAAAAGAAAAACATCCGATGCGTATTTTGAATCAACCAAAATCTACCTCGGCACTTATTTTTTACTGGGGAATAAAACACTCTTTTGAAGCGTTAGATTTACACAATATTTTTTTTAGCAACGATTATAAAAATGAATTTGAACACCTTGCAGAAGGAAAAGTTTACAACGACCCTACGGTTTATGTCAATATAACTTCAAAATACGTAAAAGGAGAAGCACCCGAAGGCTGCGAAAATTGGTTTGTTATGGTCAATGTTCCGCATGATAGTGGACAAGATTGGGACACAATTGTAGCGCAAACACGAAAAAATACCATTGAAAAAATTAGTAAAATCTTAGATATAAACTTAGCACAACTCATTGATTGTGAGGAAATTCTAAATCCTAAGACAATCGATAGCAAAACACTTTCACATCTTGGCGCACTTTATGGCAATAGCTCCAACAATATGATGGCAGCTTTTTTACGCCATTCTAATTTTTCAAAAAATATAAAAAACCTGTATTTTTGCGGCGGTAGTGTTCATCCTGGCGGAGGAATTCCTCTATGTCTGCTTTCTGCCAAAATTGTCGATGAAAATCTACAATAATTCGTTTAGACTTGGTCAAAATAAAAAATTATTACTATGAAATATTTAATTACATTAGCCTTTACGTTTTCCATATTAACAGCACAAGCACAATGGAATTTTAAAATCGCTTACGACGATGCTTTTTTTAATCCTTCAAAAATAAATGCCATCGCAAAGGATTATAATGCAAATAACACAAATGCTTATACTAATTTTAAGCCTATTGTTCATTTGACAGGCATAGAAATGGGCGTGCGGTTTCGTAATGATTTTATCGCATTAGAAAGCTCTTGGACAACACGTTTTACTACAAAAGAGCAAATAAATTGGTTAGATGCTACCAGAAATGACCGTAAAAAACAGACTTTTTCAATAAATAATCAGACTTTCAACGGCGGACTTACGCTGATTTTAGGAAAAATTGGGGTAGGAGCATCTTACGACTTTAATTACCTAAATATGAGTAAAAAGTTTATTGGTCAGGCAAGGAAAAGTAATATTTATGACAAAAGTATAAGGTATAACTCTACTACTTTTTTTGTGCAATATGAAGCCAAAATGACCAATACGATGCACTTTGCTATTCGTCCATACATTCAAATACCTTTAAAAAATGCTACGCTCAATACGCTTGAATTTAGAAATGCCATTGCTCCCAAAAGCGACTTGACTTTTACAGACGGCTTCGGACAAAATTTAACTTTTATTGGGTTAAAACTCATTTTCTTCAACGGCGAACAACTTAACGATAACTAATAAACAATTAAAATGACATCAAAAGTAGTTTATAACGGAGATTTGCGTACTACAATGACGCATTTACAGTCAGGAACGGTCATCATTACAGATGCTCCTTCGGATAATTATGGCAAAGGCGAAGCCTTTTCGCCTACGGATTTGGCGGCTACGGCTGTCGCAAGTTGTATGTTGACCACGATGGCTATTGCTTGTCTGCCCCGTGATTTTAATATCGATGGAGCGCACGCAGAAGTTACGAAAGTAATGTCAAGTACAGCTCCTCGTCGTATTGCTCAAATAAAAATCACGATTTTTATGGCACAAAGTTATACAGACGAGCAAAAAAAGATTTTAGAAAAAATAGCTCATCACTGTCCAATAAGCCTTAGTTTGCATCCAGAAACAGAAGAAATCGTCAATTTCGTGTGGTAATAGGTTAAAATACTATGATATTTTAGCACTGTTAAAATCTTTAACTATTTTTTACGAAAAAAAATTTGACAATTGCCAAAAAACCATTATCTTTGCAATAGTTTTTTGGGGTTAAGAGCCTTATGGGTTGCTGAATAAGCGCCCGTAAGGTTTTTTTTGTGCCCATATCTTACCTCTTAATTATTTTTTTTATCAAATAAA